>NZ_JARGEJ010000106.1:0-4802 GCF_029211245.1 Robertmurraya sp. DFI.2.37
TTCGTGTGAAAAATGCGGAGGAGAAATGTATCCCGAGTATTACAAAGGAGTACACGGTATAGAGTATAAAATTTCGGATATTCGCTAGACAAAAAGGGACCGGGCGGTTTTTGCCCGGTTTTTCTTATGGTGGAATTCTAATTACATCCAATTCGTGTTCAACTCTTGTTCTTCTTCAAGGTGACTGTTTGCATGGTCGATGTATCTTAATAAAGAATATAGATGTTGCTCAATCACCATATAGTCTTTTTCAAAATTATAGGCATGTAAGAAGTGTTCAATTTTCTTAGCTAAAAAATGATCCTTTGTGCGCACCATTAAAATTAGTAAATTATCCCACTCGGAACGATGGGTATAATACAATGCACGGTCGTAATCAACTAAATCCATTTCCCTCATCTCCTTTTTTAAGGAGTTGATTATAGTCTGTGCGGAGAGCTTATAAACTTTCTCTGTAAATGTTGGTCATCTTGTAAATTAGGAAGAGCAGCATTTACCTGTGTAAAAAACGTCGAAAATGCAGACAGCTATGGATGAAGAATAGGCTCTTCCTTTTATGAGAACCAAGATCACGATAAATGCGTTAGGGTGAAAAATCAATCTCATCATTTTTGTTTTTGTCTCATACATTGTTGATAAGATGATGAAGGAGGAAAACATATGAGAGAGGAAGAGCGTAAAGAGCTGGAATATGCGATTGATGAAATTACGGAAATTGCTTCAGGATTCGGTCTGGATTTTTACCCGATGAGGTATGAAATTTGTCCGGCTGATATTATATATACTTTTGGCGCATACGGTATGCCGACCCGTTTTTCACATTGGAGCTTTGGTAAACAATTTCATAAAATGAAACTTCATTACGATTTAGGACTTTCTAAAATATATGAGCTCGTCATTAATTCCAATCCTTGCTACGCTTTTTTACTGGATTCAAATTCACTAATCCAAAATAAACTGATCGTTGCGCACGTATTGGCACATTGTGATTTCTTCAAAAATAATGTTCGTTTTCAAAATACGAAACGAGATATGGTTGAAAGCATGTCAGCAACAGCTGAAAGAATTCGTCAATATGAGATTGAACATGGGAAAGAGGAAGTGGAAGAATTTCTTAATGCGGTATTGGCGATTGAAGAGCATATTGATCCTTCTTTAATGCGGCCGAAGCTCTCTTGGACATTGGATGATGTGGAATTTGAAGAAGAAGAGATAAAAGCAAGTCCTTATGATGATCTGTGGAATTTAGATAAGAAAGATGAAGGAAAAAGTGTAAAGAAAAAGAAAAAACGGAAATTTCCACCACAACCTGAAAAAGACATTCTGTTATTTATCGAAAACTACAGCCGTGAATTAACGGATTGGCAACGGGATATTTTGACGATGATGAGAGAGGAAATGCTTTATTTTTGGCCTCAATTAGAGACAAAAATTATGAATGAAGGCTGGGCTTCGTTCTGGCATCAAAGAATTTTGCGGGAGATGGATCTTACTTCTGATGAAGCTCTAGAATTTGCCAAACTTAATGCAGGGGTTGTTCAACCGTCAAGGACAGGAATCAATCCGTATTATTTGGGGCTGAAAATTTTTGAAGATATAGAGGAACGCTATAATCATCCGACAGAGGAAATGAAAGAGCGTGGAGTAAAAGAAAGTTCCGGAAGAGAAAAAATGTTCGAAGTACGCGAAATTGAATCAGATATTTCATTTTTAAGAAATTACTTAACGAAGGATCTTGTAATGCGTGAAGACATGTATTTATTTCAAAAACAAGGTCGCGATTACAAAATTGTTGATAAAGACTGGCAGGAGGTAAGAGATCAACTCGTTAATATGCGAGTGAATGGAGGTTTCCCTTATTTAACTGTTACTGATGGAGATTATTTGAAAAATGGTGAACTCTACATTAAACATTGGTATGAAGGAATTGAACTTGACTTGAAATACTTAGAAAAAGTACTTCCGTATATTTATCAGCTTTGGGGCAGAAGCGTTCATATCGAAACCATTATCGAAGACCGAAGTATGCTTTTTACGTATGATGGAAAAGCTGTTCATCGAAAGTATCTTTAAATTAACTTTGTTAATGAGATGTCGGTATTGATTTTTGCTTCATTTCCTTAACCTTTTAGTTTTTACCGAAAGGTGTATGGAACGAAGGTAATGAATAAAAAGTCATTTTATCAACATTATTGTTTAATTCAATAAAGTTACCCGGGGTATAATTTACTCCGGGTAGGGTGTATTATAAAAAAAGCGGCTCATGACGTTCATGGATAGTGAGTGCTTTGTTTACTTCAGCGACGTGATATTTTACCATGCGCAGTGATGTATCATTGTGCTCTAATATGTAAACCATCTCTGCTAAATTAAAGGATTCGATCGCTTTTTCATTTTCATTTAATGCTTTATGACTTAGGGCCTTTTGAAAATATAAATCGCCTTTTAAATACATAAGTTGATATTTTTCAGTAAGTTTTAACCCTTTTTCACAAATTTGGATAGACTCCGCATGTCTAGAGAGCAGTCGTAGTACTCTGGCATAATTGTAATTTAATCTTACCGGGACATGTTTATTAATAATGTCTGTTAGTTTATTTAGATGATTTATGGCTTCACTGTATATTTCGACGGCCTCATCATACATTTGACATTGGCTATAAATATTTGCTTTGCTAATGAGGATTTCAATTTCACGTTCAGAGTAGAGTTTTTTATTAGAAGCTGTGAGGCTAAGAGCCTCGTCAAAACATTGGATGGAATTATGAAGATCATGGTCTAATTGAAAATAGCAAATTCCTTCATGCCATTTTAAGAATTGATATAATTTCTTCTCTTTAAATAACTCGTTATTGGATTCGGAATTAATGATTGTTCGTACCAATTCATAATCACGATTGTTGATGGCTTCGCGGATTTCAGAGAAAGTATCGATAACATAATCATGTCTAGGTATGCTAGAGATATCAAGGAGGTATGAAATATCAACGCTGAATCGATCCGCTAGTTTTAGCAAAATATCAGCAGTTGGAAAAACATTCCCGCTCTCAATTTTGCTAATATATGCTTGTGTGCATATGTCTTTGCTTGTTTCATATTGGGACAATCCAAGGCGTTCCCTTGCTTCTTTAATTCGTTGACCTAAATATCTTGCCATATTAATCACTCCGAATATAACTATATTTATTATGAAGGCCAAAAACATCTGAAATTTTAAGAAAACAACCCTTTAACCTCATTATATCAGGAAATTCGCCAAATTCACCCTTTCTTTTTACATGATAAAATTTTTGTAAAAAGGAGGTTGGAGAAATGAAAAGATTTTTAAGTAGTTTGCTAATTGTTTTGATTGCGTTCTTTGGAACATACCATGCCCCTGATGCACCAATTACCATTAATGAGCCTGAGCCAGGAGTTATGCACTGAGAGTGAGCCGATGTGAGTGCTATTTTTTGATAGAGATGGAGCTGTGAAAAGTGTTAGGTAAAGACGTTTTATATAATGAAGAGCGATACACTATCATCTTTAATTATCATAATGGCATGATCGAAATTCGAAATTCAAATCTTACTTACGATGTCCAGTTGGTAAATATTAAAGACGTTAAAATTATTGATTCGTCTTACTAAAGAGCTACTATTCCATGGGTAGTTCTTTTTTTGTGGTTGATGACGATTTTTAGATTGATAATTGTATAAACAAAGTGAAAATATTGTTTTTGCGTTCTGTTTCCTTATAATTTCGTTTCCACACTAAATTATGAGCGATCTTCTTTTCTTAAATAGTACCGTGCGTTTACGAAGAAAATTGTACCGAGTAGAAATAACATTGTGCATATCCAAGCAGCAATAGCAGAATAGGCACTGTTCAGAACATATTCACTGACTAAAATAACAAAAATAATTATGGCCATAGTGGCGTACATTGCTTTGACGTATTTCATTTTTTCTTCCTCCTAGCTATATTGAAATGGTATAAATATAGAAGAATGGATTTATCTATGTCATTATACGACGATATTTTTGATTATTCAAATAGTTGGTAAAACTTTAAATTGCTTTACTTTTGGTCCGGGAAAAGTTTTTGAAAAAAAGCATTGACGGAATCCTTTTCGGGGTGTTATATTGATATAGCTGTTTTCAAAAAATGTTTGAAAGAGTTGGCCCGTTGGTCAAGCGGTTAAGACACCGCCCTTTCACGGCGGTAACACGGGTTCGAATCCCGTACGGGTCATATACATTTTTTTAGGGTATTGAAAAAAATGTATATTTAGATGATGAAGGTGAAAATAATTTGCTTTATAAAAAGTAAAGCATTATATTATGGCGGTGTAGCTCAGCTGGCTAGAGCGTACGGTTCATACCCGTAAGGTCGGGGGTTCGATCCCCTCCGCCGCTACCAATTTATATTAACATGGAGGAATACCCAAGTCTGGCTGAAGGGATCGGTCTTGAAAACCGACAGGCGGGTTAAACCGCGCGGGGGTTCGAATCCCTCTTCCTCCGCCATATCACTTTTATTATTGTCGCTTATATCGTGGGGTGGCAAAGTCTGGTAGATCGTTGGCTTCATAACTCGAATGTCGTAGGTTAAATACTGCTTCCACAATCGACTTTTTCAATTAAATAAGACTTGAAGAAGTAAAAAAAGATTATTTCTTTTGTTGAAAAGATCAAGGAAAGCTATTTTCTCCTAACGTCGAAAAAGACAGAGGAAAGCTATTTTCTCCTAACGTCGAAAAAGACAGAGGAAAGCTATTTTCTCCTAACGTCGAAAAAGACAGAGGAAAGCTATTTTCTCCT
>NZ_JARGEJ010000107.1:0-4748 GCF_029211245.1 Robertmurraya sp. DFI.2.37
CTATACCAAAGAAGCAGGTGCCTTTTCTTGTTTAAAGGCAATAGTCAAGGAACAAAGTTGATTGTTCTTAAAGCTTTAATAGACCTAAAACAAGGTCGATTTTCAAGGTGCGAAAGTTGAGTTATATAACTACTAAAAAAACTAAGAATCCAACCATTAATCTATCTTTAATTAAACTACTAGTATATACTGAAAATAACGCTCTATTTTACTATGTGCCATCTTCTTTTTTCAATGTTATTCATATTTAGGAGATGATGAAATGATATTTTTTTATCAGGCACAGTAATAATACTTATACCAATATCCACACTTAAGAAACTAAAAAAGCATATCAAGCTTAAGAAATTCAAAAGCCATATCAAAAAAGGAATAAATTGGATTAATAACAGTTTCAACTTGTAAAGATAATTCCACTTAATTATTGATATATGGTGCATAGTAGGCTAGAGGATACTTTCTATTCTCTAGCCTACTAAATTAGATAATTAAATTAATACTGTATAAAACTTAAAAACAGAATCAGTTTCTGCTTCTTTTTGGAATTATGAACTATCACATAAAATCATTAAATTTATATTCAGACTACCTCACTTTTAAATATTCACATAAAATTCTCCGATGGAAACATAATAATTTGGAATACTTTTATTAATCCGGAGATGATTTCAAAATTGAAAGACTCACAACACGAAGACGCAAAGGGCAAACTACTCCGTGATAATTTGGAATATGGCGATTGGTTCTGCTTTCGCGTGGGAGATTGCAAAGCTTTTAGGCTCTAAACATCCTTACTTAGCTCCACTATCTGTAATCCTTTGTCAGCAAACTACATTCAATCGGACAGTTCAACTTTCACTTCAGCGAATCGTTGGAACCATTTTAGGAATCCTTCTCACTGTACTGATCGCAACCCATATTCAATTAAATGGATGGTTTTTAGGTTTATTGCTTCTTTTAGGCGCATATTGTACAAAGTGGTTAAACCTAGATATAAAAGTTCTTCATCAAGTTGCACTCACGATATTATTTGTGTTCGTGTTTGAAGAGCATTCAAAGAGTTACGCCCTCGATCGAATGAAAGACACCTCGATTGGGATTATTATCGCAATAGTTCTTCAATTTTTCTCGTTCCGTTTCATCAATTGGAAAAAGAGTAGTGCTTAATTTAAAAAAGGGAAACAAAATAGTTTTGTTTTCCTCAGCTCATTTACTTCTATCTACGACTGGAGCAAGGGAATGCTCAAGTATTGACAATAACTCTTCTTTCGAACGGGGAAAGGTTGTCATCTTTAATGGCTCCTTAATTTTGGCAAACACTTCAAGCACCCATGGTTGACGCAAATGGCTTTTTGCTAATAAGGCTTGATCTTGAAATATTTCGAACGGAGCATTTCTGGCAATGAGCATCCCTTCCGATAGTAGCCATATTTCATCAGCCCATTCATATGCGAAATCAACATCATGTGTGGACACAAGAACAGTGCGTTCCTCCGTAGCTAATTGATTAAGAATATTTAAGATCCTATTTGAGTAATAGGGATCTAGTCCTGCAGTCGGCTCATCAAAAATCATTAATGTCGGTTTCATTGATAACACAGAGGCAATAGCCACTCGTTTTTTTGACCAACACTTAAAAAATGTGGAGGTTTTTCTTTTAACGACATAGTATCAGTCAGCTTCATTGCCGTGAGAACGCGCGATTCTACCTCCTCTTTTGAAAGTCCCATATTCCGAGGGCCGTATTGAATATCATCATAAACACTTGATGAAAAGAGCTGTGTATCCGGATCTTGAAAGACAATTCCAACATCTCCGCGCAGTTTATTTTTTTCCTTGCGTTTATAAGTGAATTCTTCTCCCTTATAATAGAGCTGTCCCCTTGTCGGGGCTAGTACAGCATTTAAATGAAGAAGCAATGTTGATTTCCCTGCTCCATTATTTCCTAGCAGAGCAATCTTTTTTCCCATTGTAATTTTAAGCGATATATTATTTAATGCGAGCGTCCCATCAGGATATTGATAGGAGACATTCTTTAATTCTAAAAATGACTGTACCATTGCATTTCTTCTCCTCTTTTTTCAACATGACAGTTCTCTCCTAAACATGGTTGCCAAGGAAAAAAATAAAACAAGTGAGAAAAACTGTGCATCCAATTATAAGCCAATTTCTTTTGTTAAACGGTTGTTGTATTTCGACTTGTAAAAATTGCCCACTATTATTTCCTCGGGAATCACTGGCTCTTTGTACATCTTGTGCGGTTTTAAGCGATTTAACAAATATACTGATGATAAGCTGTGCCAAAGAATAAAAGCTCTGCTTTATCCGAAAATATCCGAGCCTGCTTGTTTGCGCAATGCGAATTTCATACATCTTATCAAGCAAAACGAAAATAAATCGGTATGTCACAACGAATAGTTCAATAAATAATGAAGGCAGACGCATTTTTTGCAACAACCAAATGATTTGCTGAATCGGAGTGGTCAAGATTAAAAAATACATACAACTAACCCCAGCCATTACTGACAAAAAAAGCTTCAAAACTTGCTCAGCGTTGTCGACACTAATATAAATTCTCCAGTTTGCGATCTCTATTTGAAAAATAATGTTTAATATTTCCATGCTAACTGGTGCAATGGAAAAGAGAATTACTAAAACGCTTGTGCATAAAAAGAAGAAGGGCAATAACAGTAATTTTATATAATACAACACTGGAATCTTTGCCCCTTTAACAATAACAATACTCATGAACATAAAAATGAAAAAGGCACTTGCAGCGTTTTTTAATAATAAAGAGAGGAAGAGAAGGGAAGCGGCAAAGATTCCTTTCTCTAATGGATGAACATTTTTAAATGCATTGCAATACGCCATTTGGTCAATTGACAACATCTTTTTTATTCACATTCTCCCTATTTGAGAAACTCTTTCTTGCTTTTGAATAGCCGAAAATATAGCCAATAATTAATGCGCCGATAACCGCTTGTAAGGCAAATAACAAACTTTCCGTCTCCCCGCCAGGCGGCTCCCAAATTGAGTCAAACCATGGCTCATAGTCAGGAGCAATCTCAACAATTTGGTCCTCCGCTTCTCCATCGGCTCCCGCAAACTCAGAATCATTGACGACATAAAGGGGAATAATCGCTAACAGAACAACTACTAGAAAAAGGATCGCATTCTTCATCATCATCGAACCTCCCTATGCAAAACATTCAACAGCTTTAATTCATCAGTATTATATTTTCTAATCAAGTTCATCACCATGACAGTTAATAATCCTTCACTAATTGCTAGCGGGATTTGCGTAAGTGCAAAAATACTCGCAAACTTGCTAAAAGAAGCAGCTATTCCACCAATCTCACTCGGAAAAGCAAGAGCCAACTGCAAAGAGGTCATAACGTACGTCCCCAAATCAGCAAACATTGCTGCTATAAAGACGATTACGGAAAAAGACCATTTCCATTTTGTACCTATTCTAAAGATCACAAAGGCAATAAGCGGACCTACAACAGCCATTGAAAAAGCATTGGCTCCTAATGTTGTTAGGCCGCCATGTGCAAGTAATAATGCCTGAAAAAGTAGTACAATCGTTCCAAGCACACTCATTACTAATGGGCCAAAAAGGATGGTTCCTAACCCTACCCCAGTCGGATGAGAACTACTCCCAGTTACTGAAGGAATTTTTAAGGCTGATAAGACAAAGGCAAAAGCACCTGCTAAGCCTAACATCATTTTCACTTCAGGATTTTCTTTAACGATTCTTTGAATTGATCTCATTCCAAATATGAGAAACGGAATGGTAGCAATCCACCAAAAAACAGCCCAACCGACAGGAAGGAAACCTTCCATAATATGCATGGCATAAGCCGGCCGAGAAGAGTTAACCCAAAAATAACTTACAAAAAATAAAATGACTGCTGCTGAGACAAACATAGATCGTTTTTTCATCATAGCTCCTCCTTTTCAAATGCCGAACAATAGCACAAGTACACAACTTTAGCACAACTTCAGTTCGAATGATTCCTGCCAAGATTAGAGAGCGCAGCCTTTATTCATGCTGCTCGCCTATCAAACGATACTGGATTTATATTTGATAAGCTCCTTACGCTTGACGGCAGATACATGGCTTACTAGAATGAACCCCTACGATGAAATGGCTTATTTCCTGATGCAAAAAAAGAGCATTCAAACCATAGGTTCGAATGCCCAGAATATATTTTATCTATGTTTTCAATAAATTTGAAAACTACCGTATTCTTGCAAACACCTCCCTATTATCCCGTAGGTTTCGTTGTGTTCATTGAATAGGCAGGTCTCCTGACTTATCTTCAACACTTCCTGCGCCTTCCCTTCTCTGTTAAGAAAGTGGCTTTTAACAGGTCGCTTCGAATTACAGTGGCGGGTACCGTGACGGATTTTCACCGAACTTCCCTCTTAAATTGGATAACGATTTATCCAATACCTATCAATGGAAACTATTAAATTACTCTCAGTATAAAATTCTATATGGGGGTTGTCTAGGTACAATCAGCGATAATTTGTGACGAAAAATCAAGAATAAGAAAACCGATAAATATTGACGATTATCTAATAAAAACAAAAAAAGGCCCCTTTTTATATCCCCTTCTATTATGGTACCTATAGTTAGGACACTTGAAAAAGAGTGTTTTATCTATAGGTATTTTTTTATATACTTAAACTTACTAAATAGGAACTAGGGGACAACATGAGTAAAATAACATTTTCAACTA
>NZ_JARGEJ010000108.1:0-4599 GCF_029211245.1 Robertmurraya sp. DFI.2.37
TGTGGAAGTCATACATGGTGGAGAGGATGAGGAAAGTCATCGGATGAAAAACAGGAAAAGTATTTTTTCAACAGAAGTGTAAAAAGGAAACGAGCAAAAAGTGTAAAATTCGACTTGACGTCTACATCCCTTACATAATGTTTATAAATATGCTTTACAAGCCATTGGTCAAAGTGATTATGTATTAATCAAAACAGCTATAGTAAATCTGATGACTCTGTTCATAATGCTTATTTCGATCTTTATCTTACAGCTAATCGCACGGTATCAATCCTTCCACCCTTGGGTATTACGACAGAAAACAGAAGTAATGGTTGAGCAGTTTAGAGAAGTGACAAAAAAGGCCATCGGTGGTAGAGCAAAAGCAATGATTGTTACACCTTCACGTCTCCATGCTGTTCGATATATGAAGGAATTTAAAGCTTATATTAAAGAAAAGGGTTATACAGATCTTGATGTTCTTGTTGCTTTTTCAGGTTCTGTTACAGATGATGGCAATGAATACACAGAACCAAGTATGAACGTTACCAAGGATGGGGAACGAGTTAAAGAAAATCAATTAAAAGAAACATTTCATGGTGATGACTTTAATTTATTAATTGTTGCGGAGAAATATCAAACAGGTTTTGATGAGCCGTTACTTCATACGATGTTTGTCGATAAAAAATTACGTGGTGTAAAGGCAGTACAGACATTATCTCGTTTAAATCGAACAATGCAAGGAAAGAAAGATACGTTTATCTTAGACTTTGTGAACACAGAAGAAGAGATACTAGAAGCATTTCAACCATTCTATGAGGTAACGACATTAAAAGAAGAAGTGAACTTGAATTTAATTTATGATACGCAGAGTAAGCTACGTAAATTTGCATTGTATAATGACGATGATATTGCACAAGTTATGAAACTAGTGAAGCAAGCACAAAAGAAGCAAGATGAGCGTTTATTAGGTCGCATATCTAGTTTATTCAAGACTGTCATTCAGCGTTATGAAGACTTACCAGAAGATACCCAATATGAATTCAGAGTGACATTACGTAACTTTGGTAAATGGTACAACTAAGAAAGAGACGGAGCCTCTTTTAAAAGGGATTCCGTCTTTAATCGTATCTTCGTTAATATTATCGGCCAAAAAGTGAATCCACACCGCTCCCGAAAAATTTATGGACTTGTAAGCACTAAAAGTTGACCGTTTTTGCTTGATAAGATTTTACACTTTTGAGTCAATCAACCTCCTTACTTTAGTAAAATAGGTATACAAGAATATAGGTTTATAGAAAGTGACCGTGATGATTTCGGAGTTTAAGGAGTGGTGGAAAATGGACAGTTATTGGAATCATAATGTTGCTTTTCATGATTTGTTAGTTGCCGATGTAAAAAAACGCGGTGGGCGAGTGCTTGATATTGGATGTGGTGAGGGACTCCTTATCCAACGGCTTATGCCTTTTGCTACACATGTTGTAGGTATTGATCCTGATGAAGAAGCAATGACGCGAGCCCAGAAACGGCTTGGGCAGACTTCAAATGTGACACTCATCAATAAAGATTTTCTTACTCTGCCAGTCCCAGATCAAGATGAACGCTTTGATACAATAACTTGCGTAGCTACTTTGCACCATATGGAGCTGCGAACGGCTTTGTTAAAGATGCGCAAATTTCTCGCTCCAGGAGGGAGAGTGCTCATCGTAGGATTATCAGCTAACAAATCAATTTTAGATTTTCTTATTTCGGGGTTGCTTGTAATCCCGATTCGTTTGATGGATCGGCTACATGGAGGGGTAAAAGATGTAGGCGTAAAGATTGCCTCTCCCAAAGAATCGTTGAGTGAAATTCGTCAGGTCACGTGTGAGGTTCTACCTAATGCAAAGATTCAGCGTCAATTCTATTACCGCTATCTTCTTATTTGGGATCAAGAGATGGAGAATTAAAAATGCTTTAGAATGATAGTTTTTACAGCGCAAAAAAGTGGATTCTTATACACTCATCTAACAAGTGGAAAGAAGGTCGAAACAGTAACAAGTATACTTCCTCTTGATAGAAAATGATGCTACTTTTTAATTATTGCTATAAGTCCCATTTAAAAATGATAAAGGTAAAAATCAATTTACAGTTCTTCCTTATAACGGAATGAACTTGAGGAGGATTAAAATGAAGTTCTCAATCATTATGTTTTCAACTTTAATTATTTTACTTGGGGGGTTACTCCTGTTAGGAATAAATTTCACGCCTAACAGTGTTCTTCCAGGGAAAACGGAGATTATAGAGACTTATAAAACAAATGATGGGCTGGGTCTATTATATGTCGATAACGTGAATGATACTTTCGGGATAGCTGATGTAAAAAAATTGGGGCCACTATATTGGTACAATGGAGGATCCGATTCAAATAAGTTAATGTACGATATGCCATTTAAAGCAGCAGGATATGGAGGTACCAATGATGAGTTTATGGTAGGAGTCCGAATTCCGCCCGGGTCAAAGATTAAATACTTCTCATTAGGAAATCATCTCGAAGAAGCTGATCCATTAAACGATCGGATAACGTTAGAAATGATAAAACAATTTCCTGATCGTTATCATATAAAAGAAGTTAAAGGGAATTATGCCTTTTTTTTAACCAGTGGTTACTCTGAGAATACTTGGACTTTAAGGGGTTTTGATGACAAAGGAAATATCGTTGCAGATAAATTATTTGGTTCTAATCCTCGTTTCATTCTAACTCCCTGAAATATTGTTTTTTAGTGTTTACGATAACAAATGAATAAAAGATTTAATCATTCATCTAACCAGTCAGGTCTATCAAGAACCGCTGCCCGTTGTCCTTTTATCACAGGCTCATCGGGCGCAAATCCTCTTCATGCTTGCGAATCATCCTCCCTATTCATTGACTTTCGAATAGCTTCATCCTCAGAGTCATCTATTGTTTCCTTATCATTTACACTTTTATAACTCCTTTTGATGAAGTATTGTTACCTAAGTTCTTGTCGCCATCAATGTAGTAAGAGTAGGGGGCTATCCCGTTGCCTTACTAATATCCTTTGTGATTAACACTATAGTATGAATTAGAGCAATGTGTTAAAAAAGTTAAATTTAAGATGAAAGGAAAATTGTTAAATTCCAGATTAGTACGAAAGTTTTTTACATGAAATTCAAAGAGTACATGTTAAAATTTAGGAAAGGTTTAATAGAGAGAGGTTTAAATCATGAAAAAAATAATGGTTGTTGGAGCATCTGGTGTTCTTGGTAAGTTAGTTTGCATGGAGTTACTGAGAGTATTTGAAAAGCAAATAAAATTAATAGTAACGGATTATAAAAATGAAAGAGGTAAAAAGTTAGCAGCTTTTTTTAACAGTGACGTTCAGTTTCAATGTTTAGATGTTGATAATGAAGAAAATATAAAACAAGTTATAAAGAATGTAGATATTGTAGTCGTAGCAGTAAAACAGAGAAATCCGCACATTCAAAAAAGGTGTATTGAGAATAAAATATTATGTATAGATGTTACACCGTTTTATGATTTTGCTGAGAAAGTATATGAGCTAAATCAACATGCAGAAAATAATAAGATAGGTTCCGTAATAATGTCTGGATTTTTTCCTGGTTTATCAGGCTTAATGATTAAGGAAGCTATTTCGGATTTCCAAGAGATAACAGAGATAAACGTTGGTTTATTACAAAGTACGAATGCGAAAGCAGGAATATCTGGAATTTTAGATATGTTAAAGATAATAGACCAACCAGTTTCCTTTCAAAATAAAACTGTATCTGGCTTTACAAAAAAAAGAAGAATGTATTTTCTCAATCATTTTAGAGAAAAAGAGGTCAGGTTAATAGACCATTCAGAAAAGCTATTGTTAAGAGGAAAATTAACAGCTGCCCCGATAAATTATTGGACTTCTTGGAATGTTAATGCCTTTAATAAGCTGGTTTCTATGATAAGAAAAATGGGTTTTATGGAAATGATTAATAAAGTGAATAATAATTTTCTTTCTAGGGTCGTAAGGCATAATCCTAATAGGAATGAAAATGCTTTTCTTACTGTAGAAGTAAAGGGAGTGGTTGATAACAAGGAAAGGGTAAGAATATTGTCTTTATCTACTTTCTCTGATTATCAAACAACGGCGATGATGACTGCTTCGTTAGCAAAAATTGCCCTGGGAAATGAAGTGAAAGGGATCATTTGTCCTTTTGAACTAACAAGTTTAGAAGAAATACTGTCTGTCATAAATTGCCCAGATATTCAAATAAAGGAAGTTAATCAATAAAAATTTTTATTGCAATCGTAAATTTTGATCACTCTTTTCATCTTTATATGAAAGTTAAATTAATTTTTAATGAATGATTTTTCTAAATGATACTGAGTATCTGAATGGGGCTTGCTAGTAATAGTGAAGCTGAAAAACAATAATAGGATTTGTTAAATATGTAAATATATGACACATAAGGAGATACCTAAAGAAAAAGACCGGGCGTTTGCTTAAACTGGCACCTATGTCAAGGACACAATAAAAAAAGAGATTAAGCAACTAGAAGATGATTCCTATATTGAATAGGGGTCATCTTTTTTAAGTCCCACTGATATCGATAGTTGTTATAGTA
>NZ_JARGEJ010000109.1:0-4407 GCF_029211245.1 Robertmurraya sp. DFI.2.37
CATTTTGGAGTCCTCCTTGGTTAACTAAGTTAGGGGTCAATTCTGCAGATTTGACACCCCATATCATACCAAGAGGGCTCTTTTTTGTTCAAGTCCCCGAAAATCTTTCTAACAGGAATGCTCCTTTTTGAAAATGTACACGCCCATCGAAGCCTTATTGCTTTTAGGCTCTGTCGGTTTTTCTTCGAACTCATAAATCCTTCCGTCATCATACGTATTCGTTATCCCGAAGCGACTTGCCTCTTGAAGTGGAACAGACAGTACAGCAATCGTGCAATCGGCATTTTTCTCAATATGATAGTCAAGCATTTTGCTATAATCCATTTTATAAATATGATCCCCTGATAAAATAAGCACATATTCCGGTGTGTAGCGATCAATAAAATTCATATTTTGATAGATCGCATTTGCCGTTCCTTTATACCAATCTCCCCCATGAACTCGCTGATATGGAGGAAGGATGTGAACACCGCCATATGTTCGATCCAAATCCCAAGGTTCTCCATTATCGATGTAATCATTCAACTCAAGTGGCTGATATTGCGTTAACACACCAACTGTATCAATACCAGAATTAATGCAATTTGATAAAGTAAAATCGATAATTCGATATTTTCCACCAAAAGGTACTGCTGGCTTCGCAATTTGTTTTGTGAGCACATATAATCTACTGCCTTGCCCGCCAGCAAGGAGCATTGCCACACATTTTTTCTTTCTAAACATGGAATCCCTCTCCTTTCTTCTCAAATCCTCACTTTTTGACGCTCATGATATTGAAAAACCATAGTGGTTAAAGGTGGCACAGTAATAGAAATGTATTGCTCAAATCCGTGCATTTGCTCATCTCTCGTTGCTAACAACTTACGATTCCGAAGACCTGAACCGCCAAACTTCTTCAAATTAGTATTAAATACCTCCTTATATACTCCTTTTTGAGGAACACCTAAATAATAATCATTCCAAAGTACTGGAGAGAAATTAGCAATAATGAGCAAATCGTTATCATGTTTATCGATGCGGCGAAATGCTAAAACATTCCTTTTATTATCATCTGGACAAATCCATTTGAAGCCTTCTTCGTTGCAATCTAATTGCCAAAGGGGAGGATTCTGTAAATAAAAATGATTCGCTTCGCTAAAAAAATGCTGCAGCTTCTTGTGGGATTCGTATTTCAGCAAAAACCATTCCAGCGGTTGTTCACAATTCCACTCAATAAATTGGCCGATCTCGGCACCCATAAACATTAGTTTCTTACCCGGGTGACAAAGCATATAAAGAAGGAAGCTTCGAACCCCGGCAAACTTTTCATAATAATCTCCAGGCATTTTATCTAATAATGAATGTTTTCCATGGACAACCTCATCATGAGAAATCGGTAATATGAAATTTTCTTCACAAGCATACATAATTGGGAATGTTAATTTGTCGTGATGATATTGCCGTGCAATAGGATCAAACTTAATGTATGATAGAACATCATTCATCCAACCCATATTCCATTTAAAATTAAAGCCTAAACCGTCGTAGGATGGGGGAAGGGTAACACCTGGCCAGGCTGTAGATTCTTCTGCTATCATCAAATTATGAGGGAAATTAGTTAGTACAGTGTGGTTTAATTCTTTTATAAATTCTATTGCTTCTAAGTTTCCATCTCCTCCATGAATATTAGGTCTCCATTCTCCATTATCTCTGTTGTAATTTAAATATAGCATCGAAGCAACGGCATCTACCCGAATTCCATCAATATGATACTTTTCCATCCAAAAGAGAGCGTTTGAGATGAGGAAGGAGCGAACCTCTTTTCTTCCAAAATCGAATATTCTTGTTCCCCACTGTTTATGCTCTTGTTTATAAGGGTCTTGATATTCATACAATGGCTGACCATCAAATTCATATAGTCCGTGCGCATCTTTTGGGAAATGAGCCGGAACCCAATCTATAATAATGCCAATTCCATGCTCATGGGCTAAATTTACAAAATACATAAAATCCTCTGGTTTGCCAAATCTTGAAGTTACGCTATAATAGCCACAAACTTGGTACCCCCAAGAACGATCATACGGATGCTCAGCTAACGGCAATAACTCTAAATGAGTGTAGCCCATTTTTTTCACATACGGTATGAGCCGTTCAGCGATTAGCCGGTAATTCGCATAGTGTCCGTCATCAGCTCTTACCCACGAACCTAAATGAACTTCATAAATATTGAGCGGAGATTCGTATATGTTTTGTCTCTCCTTTACCTTTTGCCAATCATCATCCGTCCATGAGAATTTATGCTCAAAACGATAAGTAAAAGAAGCTGTCTTTTCCTTTGTTTCACTATGAAATGCATATGGGTCAGCTTTAAAAAGTATGCGTCCATCTTTTGTCAAAATAGCAAACTTGTATAGTGAATACTCATCCAATCCCTCAATAAAGAGTTCCCATATCCCTGCATCTGTCTCCTTTTCCATTGGATGGGATTGATGATTCCATTGATTAAAATCACCTACTACAGAAACGGATTGAGCATTAGGCGCCCAAACGCGAAAAACAAAGCCTGATTTCCCGTTATTTTCAATAAAATGCGAACCTAAATATTCATATGCTCGAAAGTTCTGCCCGTGGTGAAATAAGTATTTTGCCAGCGACATGTCTTCTTTATATTGCTGCAATCAAACCAGCTCCTTTCCTAATTTTAGCTTGCATACAATGGATAAACATAAGTTGAAACGGGCATTACATATCCATCCTCTATCGTTTTTTCAGTGGTTCAGCATCGAAGGAATCGCCTAATAGAAAACTTTTCCAACATTAAGTTCATAATATGAATCATATTGTAACATTTATGTTAGCATTATTTGTAAATTTTGTGAGAAATTCTTACAAAGAATTCTAGATATCTTGTAAGAAAGAATTAATCACCTTTACAAAAGCCCAAAAAGACATATTCAGGATTTTGCAGATTGTCGACAAATGGATTCTAGAGAACCTCTCTCGGTATATTTTTTTCATTTCTCGATGGAATATTGGCTTGCCAGTTAATTGGGGCGTGCGCCGAGCCTCCACTGACAAAACCGCTCTTGTGAGGGCTCAGCTATCGTCCTAATCAATATGAACGCTCTTTACTCAAGCAGGTTTCCAATTCCAAGTTGCCATTATCCTTAAGCTTATGGACAAACGTAAGCATCTGCCTACATAAACTATTTCTTATGACCTTAGCTTGGCCGAACCTGCGGAAAGCTCCACCCTTCGTTCCGTCGCACATTTCAAAGAAAAAAGGATGTAGACAAATTCGAAAATCTTCGAGATTGTCTACATCCTGAAAAGACATCATTCAGTGTCCTTCGCCAATTTTATTTTGTAAACGTTTCAAGCAAACTCTTGGAAATTTGCAACGTTTGCTCATCCATATTTAAAAGAAATTGCTCATTTTCTTTTTTTCGATTCGTTTCCTTTATAATGGCCATTTCTTGATGAATTCTTTCCATTTTTCGATCAAGCTCTGATGCAACTGTCGCAGCATCTTTCAGTTCCATAATCAATTTTTCCGGGACTTCTTTATTATATTTATAAAAGATCTTATGCTCCAAACTTGCCCAAAAGTCCATTGCGATTGTTCTAATCTGTATTTCCACTGGAATCAATTCTTCTCGATCAGACATAAATATTGGAATCTCAAGGATTAAATGAAGGCTTTGATAACCATTGGGCTTAGGATTGGAAATATAATCTTTGCAAGCCAACAGCGTAATATCTTTTTGTTGTTGGAGCATATTGCTAATTTCATATATATCTGAAATAAATGAACAGGTAATACGAATTCCTGCGATGTCTTTAATATTTTCCTTAATAGAGGATAGGGAAAAAGGGTATCCCTTTCGATACATTTTTTTGAAGATGCTTTCCGGGGATTTCACGCGAGAAGAGACATGCTCAATCGGATTATAGTCATGAATATAATTAAACTCTTCTTTCAAAATATTAATTTTCGTATTCATTTCATCAAGGGCGAACTTATATGCCATCATAAATCTCGTTAATTCGACTTTTACATTTTTAAAATTAGTCATATCCATTTTTTTGTCACTCATCTCTCGTATTATTTTTAAGCTGCGAAAGTTTGTCAGGTGGAAATACTAATCGACAAATAATCTTTGCGATTTCCGGAAAATCTGGTTCCTTCTCGGTTTCCACATGCATTTCAGGGATTTTTTCAAGGAGGGCTATAATCGTCCATGATATGGTATCAAGGCTTAAGTCATCCCAAGTTAGTCCATGCTCTTTTGTCGTTTTCAAGTAGACTCTCGGAAATTAAGTAACTGATTCTGGGTCTTTTGGGGGATGAAAGCAATACTTATGAGGATACATTGGAATTTTCAAAATCGTTTTCAAAAAAATACGTGCCAAATAAACCACAAAAAG
>NZ_JARGEJ010000011.1:0-110661 GCF_029211245.1 Robertmurraya sp. DFI.2.37
AGGCTTCCCAATGTTGATGATGATCAAAAAAGATCTCTTTTAGAATATTTCTGTCCATAAATAAAAAATACCACAGCCCTAATGACTGCGGTAGACCTTAAATTTTTATACTTTCTTATCTTTTAAAGAAAGATACTGACCAATGTATGCTTGAAGAATCTGGCTTGTATCAAGTAAAAGATGAAAATTCTAGATTTGTTCCATATTTATCTGGGGGCAGCGCTGGAGTTGGACTAGCTTTAATTGAATTACGGAATTTACTTAAGGATGAAAAATGGCAGGAAGAGCTTCTAGGAATCGGAAACACTGCGGTATCTCGTTGTTTCTATAGTCCTGGTTTATTCCGTGGCTTGGCCGGTCTAATCATTTGTGCAAATGCTCTCGATAAAGAATTTGGATTCATACATGATAGCTCTTATATAAATAAGGCTCTAACAACTATCAATTTATACGTGCTTGAAAAAAACAATCAATATTTTATTCCAGGAGACTTTACTTATCGACTTTCTGGTGATATTTTCTCCGGTTCCTCTGGAATGCTTCTTGCCCTTAGTGAAATAGGTGATTTGGGTTTTTCATGGCTGCCTATTCCAGAGGTCGCAAAAGTATTTCCTTCTTATAACAAAAATGTTAGCAAAGGAACTAACTTGAAAGGAGGTGAAATATATGTATAAGGTTTTATCGCTTCAATCCATGAAAGCTAAAAAAGAAATTGAATTACGTGCAGGTTCTTCTCTAAGTATCAACTGTAAAAAATATAGCACCATTAGTGCATTCATTTGTTAGGCAGCCCTATTGTGAAGAACCTATGTGAAGTATTTACATAGGTTCTTCACTTTATACCTATTGTTTTTTTCACAAAGAATATGGGACGATGAACTTTAAATCCCCATTTCCTCTTTACTTTTCTTATCGTTTATAAGGCAACAGGCTAAAATGACCGCTCCTATAATAACGGCACTTTAGCCAAAGTCCTTTTGACATAATGCTCATTCTTAAAAAGCGAGGATAAACATGAATAAAAGTGAACCGCAAAAGTGTGTGTTTATTGTGACTATCATTTCCTGTTTCCTATTCTGTAGTATGATCATAGTCATATCTCTTTCTCCACTAGCTAATTTAGGGAAAAACTCTAACCAATTCAACTCGATTGGAATGTGGTTAGCCGTTGGACTCGTTCTTGTTTTATACGTAATCCCTTTAATGATTTATTTTTTAGGGAATGAATTTATTAAATACATAATGGCTGTATTATGTCTTATTGGTTTATTGATTAGTATAGGGATTACTCTTTTTATCGTTGCTATTGACCATTTTGGAAAGGACATTTCAACGGAGCCCACCTTGTTAGGAAGTATGATTTGCTGTGGACTACTCTTTCTAACCAATATCATCTGGTTAATCGTAGCATTTGTTCCTATTTCAAAAAATATCGTTCTAAAAAATTAGCCTTACATTAGGGAGAAAGATTGACGATGCCAATCTATATGAAAGTGATACCCCTGGATTGAACTTCAGGGGTTCTTACTCACATTAATCATTGAATGACCTTCTTTGCTGTACCTTATCAGGACTAGTTTAAATTCAAATAGGCTGCAACTTCATCGGGCACTTGAAAATATAAATCAATAAAAGACACTTGAAGAGAAACATATGGAATATCTTTGTATGTGATAAGCCGAGCAACCTCCTGTAATGGCGAAGGATTGTCTTTTTTTTCACCCAATTTGATTGTCTTTGATTGCATGAAAACATATTCATATTGTTTTTTTGCACCTTTTGGTAAAGCCGTTACACTCTCCCACTTTTCTAAATTTTGTTGCGTTATGAACGTTTCGATTTCATCTTTTTCCGTATAAGTCTTTAATACCTTACCGTTATCCTCTTTTTCTATTTTTTGTGCCTTTGCAATCGTTTGAATATTTGCTTCTAAATCGTCCGCTACTTCTGACTCATCATCACCGCTCATATTACATCCACTTAATAATAACGCAGCTATCACCATCATATACCCCAGCGCTTTTTTCACCAGTTAGACACCACCTATTGTCTTAAATCTTTTTCGAACAAAGTAAACGTGTAACCTCTTTTTATTAATCTCTTCATTACCTCCTTCTTGAGAAAACAACAGATACATCCATTATATCCCAAAACCTAATTTTTCCATAATGACCTAATGATGTAATTTATTTTAAGTCTTAAGTCTGATCTTCATAATTTGTCCTCCATAATCAGCTTATTGGTCAACTTTACTTGCAAGCCTACTCCCCATGCATTTTCATTCCGCCTTGCGCTGCAAATTCCAAATCTGCATTTGAATCCGCTCCTTTTTCCTTACTTGTCTCCCATTTGCCCGTGGAGTGGAGTTCAATACAATCAGCCATCTTTGTTCAGTCAATGTGGACAGAGTTCACCTCTCAACATTAGATACAGTATGCAAAGTGTTAGACATCAACATTCAGGAGTTAATCAAGGTGGAATATCCTCTCTCAATAAAGTAATCGGTTTTTTGTACGTCAAAGTTGCGAAAAATTTAAAAGATAAGAGAGAAAGCGAAGATAAGTTGTAGGAAAATAAAAATGATGGTAATTGTGATTATTTATTTAACAAAATAAATAGTAAATAGGGCATACGTTTTTAATGTGTGTACGTACTATATAAATTGTAGAAACATAATCTAGGGCTTACAGGAGTCACTCATATTCTCCGTATACAAAATGAACTATTCGTCACTGGGTAGCCCCACCAACATAAAAGAAACCTTGAAAAGCATTTAGCTAATCAAGGTATGCGTATTATTATGTTTTTTAATCAACTAGTAACTCCAAGTAGTATTTGTCATTTTTTTCTATTTTTCTTAAAAATTCTTCAAGAGAATCCGCAATTTGAATATCATAATAGTAAACCGGACTGCTATTCTTTTCATTCAATTCAATTGACATTAAAGCTGATTCACTACCTTCAAAAAATATTAGTTTGTTATTTTCAAATTCATCATAGATTTCTATGTCAGGATAAAACTCAAAATCATTATCTCTTAATCGAAAATCTCTTACGGAATAAGGATCCATAATACGATTTATATTAAACTCTGAACCTTTAATAAACCCGTAGCCAACCTCTATATAAAAGTTAACTAACTCCTTAGGAAATTTTAAATTGAGTTCCTTTTCAACCTCTTTTATTTCATTTTCAGTTACTGGATAAAAACTATTTTCTTGATTTGCCTTCATAGATTCGTATCCCATTATTTTTTACCTCCTTTAAATAGTGTGTTTGCTGGTGAACCTGTTCCATAAATACCAGCTTGATGCTCATTTGGGAATTTTGCAGGATGCACATTCCACCATTCATGTTCTCCTCCAAATGTATTCTCAATTATATGATGAGCATCATACTTATCTCCTTTTTTCCTAATTATTTTATCTGTTTTTTTTGAAACAACATTTTCATTGTACTCAGGCCACTTTTGTCCAGTATTTTCTTCCCACTCTTTGATTACTTTATTTTATTTTTTACTTTATCAAATTCTGCTCTATGCTTAGCTGTTTCTATTGGAGACATTTTTTTATATTCTTTATTTCTTAAAGCTTCCTTCAACTTCTCTATTTGTTTTTTAGGTAACTCTCTGCCTGTTCGTCCTTCTATATCTCTAATATATTTTTTTATTGTATCTGAATCTATCTTATTACCCGCACCCTTCCCAACCCCATCCTTCACCTTCTGCGCAAAGTTCATGACGGAGTTTTTGGCACTGTTGACGGCATCGCCGATGGTGGCTTGTGGCATTTTGGCGCCGCCGGCCATCACGAATTGCGGGGTTGGAAGCGGCGTGTCGGCGATTTTCTTCATCAGTCCTGCAGCGGTGTTGCGAAGGCTGTGAACTATGAAATTCAGTAAAGCATTGTTCAATGTCGTCCAAAATTAAAACTCTTAACAAAAAAACAAAAACACCTGTTGCCTAATAAGGCAATCAAGTGCTTTATAATTCGCTGTATAATGTTCTTCATGGTTAATAGTTCTTTTTATTCTTCAGTATCTTCGTATAAATTATCTAAAAATTCATCAATACCGTTTGCTAAAAAATACATGTTACTCATATCATTAGGGTCTTCCGGTTCTTGTTCATGATCCCAAAAATAAATCTTGTCGTAATAAGGGTCCTTTGTCCCTAAACATATAACATTTCCCGAAGGATCATCTCCTATTGGAATAAATCCTACTGGTAACCTCTCATCCATTATCTCGATAAAATCTGTCAAATTATCATACATATCGCCAATTCCATAAAAAACATTCAAAACACTTGGTCCTTGCTCAGTTGATATCATAAATGTATTAGGTATCACTTTTCCCCCATTCCATTTTAGTAAAAAGTTAATATATTGTTCAGTTAGTTTAATATTATTTTCATTTTCAAATGTTTCTATTTGTTCTAATGAAAGATTATCATGTGAATCATAAATTTTCACCATATATATCCTCCTAACTAATTTCCATTAACAATACTTACTCCACCTGCATGAGTAAATTCTCTATGAACTTTTTTATCAACAAGGATCATTGTTTTTCCATCTTGATGATGATGCCAAGTATAACCTTCAGGAGCTTCATTTAATGAAGCAACTGGTGGGTCAGAGTCTTTGTTCAATCCCGCCTTTTTATTTGCGCTTTTATAATCCATTGGACGATTCGTTGGACTTGCAATTTCAATTTCTACCGGCTTAACAGTTGGGTGTGCATATTCAGTGAAGTCTGGATATCCATCAGGATACCTTACAGTCTGCCCCTTCTTATTTGTATATACCCAAGTACCATCTTCAACGATTTTCACTGTACCACCTTTCTTTGTCCATTTATCCGGTGCAGGAGAATATGATGGTTTAGTGGCAAGTTGCTCCTTTGTAAATTGGACTTTTAGATTACTTTTACCCGCACCCTTCCCAACCCCATCCTTCACCTTTTGCGCAAACTTCATGACGGAGTTCTTGGCACTATTGACAGCATCGCCGATGGTGGCTTGTGGCATTTTGGTGCCGCCGGCCATCGCGAATTGCGGGGTTGGGAGCGGCGTGTCGGCAATTTTCTTCATCAGTCCTGCGGCGGTGTTGCGAAGGCTGTTAAAGCCTTGTTTCACTTTGGCCAGAACGGCTTTACCCGTTTCCATCACTTTATCTGGGTTGAGGACATGCTTGATCTTATCGAGCTGCTTGCCGCCCCATTTGAATACTTTGACTCCGCCTTTGGCGATCGGACCGCCAAAGATGGCAGCTAAGAGGACGCCTCGCTCGAGATTACCAATGTCTCTGCCCGTAATAAAGTCTTTGCCTGTTAGCGCCTCGATTCCCGATTTAATGTTGGAAATGCCGGGAATGAAATCTAATCCACCCGATAGCCAGCCTCTCCAATTTGATTCCGTGTCCTGTACAGAGTCGTTAGCCGTTGCGGCTGGATTAGTCGTTAGTCCTTGTTCTTCCAAGTTAGTTTGAACGGAAGAAAGGCTGTAGGACAGGAATCGCTCGAGATTCGGGATGGGCAATATGCTTAGTTTTAGCGCCAGTTGACTTGGACGGTATTGCGATAAAACGAGTTCTCTTCTTTCGAAGAGGGTGCTGATTTCTTGGATCGTGCGATGTAATGTATGTAAGTCTTGGCTGGTTGCTTCCAAGCTGTACGAGCCGTGACGGTCGAATTCGTGAAGTCGTTCGATCGTTTCTTGTTCATGCTGTTCCGCCGTTTTCACCTGCTGGACAAAGGCGCTGTCGTTCAGTCTTGGCAAGGCGACGATATCGCTGACCGAATCCATAATGCTGTTGCCTTCTGCCGTTAGCTCTCTTGTGATCGTTTCGGCTTGCTTTAAGCCTTGTTCGACATCGTGCTCGAGAAAACTTTGGCGGATGAAGCCCTGCGGTGACGGTTCAAAGCCTCGCAAGGTGGAGATGAGTTGCTTCAGGGCGGTTTCATATTGCGCTAACGTGTCTTGCCAAAACCGCAAGAGTGGCAGGTGGGCTTCCTCGTAAAAGGAGCGAATCGAATGGCCCCCATCCCCTTTGAAGCTGTCTTCCAAAGCGATTAAAGCTTTGATGTTTTTTTCAATCGCCTCCAATTGCACGTTGAGCTGACTTAGCCCCTTGAGCGTCTCTTCGACGCCCGCGTGCAATTCTGCGGCATCTAATACCTTCATTATATTTCACCTCACAGCTTTTTCCCATTGAAAAGGCACCTAGCGAAGGAGAGAAGTCTATTAATCTTCTTCATACATTTCGACCTATTAGTCATCAATGACTAAACGTCTCCACTTCATTAGAAGTCCTTACATACACATGATAAATAACCAAAATATGTTAACAAGTGAAAAATATACCATTTAATACTAGTTCTTGAGATGCATTTAAGAAAAAAGAAAAGCGTCCCAGTTTAAAACAAAAAAATAAGAGGTGCCTAACACATAATTAGGACCTCTTATTCTCTAGGTTTCGTCTTTATTTTTAGTTAAGGCTGCAAATGTATCGTTCAATTCATCGAAAAAAATCGTTTTCCGCTCTTGCTAGAAAAACAGAAAAAGTAGCGCGAGTCATATACTCATACGGTCTAAAGGTGCCATCCGGATAGCCTAATGTTATCCCTGAACCGGCAATATTAGCTATTTCTTGTGCACCAGTCACATTCCCATTTACATCAGAAAAGCTTGTATTATGAGAGTTCGCGAGACCAAATCCTTTCGAAAGGAGAATCGCCATTTCCGCTCTTGTTACAGGCTGGTCTGGTCTAAAGGTGCCATCTGGGAAACCAGAGAGATACCCTTGCTCTGCCGCTGACTCAATATATCCTGATGCAAAATTATTTTTCCCTACGTCTGAAAATCTTGTTTTTCGCTGCGTCTTATTAAGTTCTAGTGCTCTGCCCATCATGGCCACTGCCTGCGCTCTTGTAACCTGTTGAGTTGGACCCATGAGCTGATCCCCAAGCCCCAATAGAATCGATTGAGAATTTAAGTAGATCATATGTCTGCTATACCAAAGAGAATTTGTTAAATCTTTAAAGTGTGGGGCCGTCAATGTAACCTCTGCCTTATACTTTTTACTCGTTTGTTCCATTCCATCTTCAACAGGGTAAACTGTATATTCTACATCCCCTTGTACCCCATAATCATAAACAGTAGGATTAGAAGAGTTTGAGACAATTAACTGATCAAAGCGATATAAATTGTAAGACGGATACTTGCTCAAAAAATCTTTAAGGTCTAGCTTAACGGAACCATCAGAGCCTATTACTGGTTCTGGCAAAAGATGTGCGGAATCAACTTGCGCCAGCCCGTATCCATAGAATCGATCTCGTCCTGGAGTCCCCAGATCAAGTGCATTTTCCCGTAACAATTCCCTTATTTCCACATTAGATAGATGGGGGTATTTCTCCATATACAATGCGGCAAGTCCGGAAACATATGGTGCTGCCATTGAGGTACCTGACATATACATATATCCACCTGGAACTGTGCTATAAACAGCATCCCCAGGCGCAGCAAGTTCAACGCTGTCTCCGGTTCCAGAAGTCGGCAAGCGCACATTGTTCTTATTTACCGCTGAAACGGCAATAACACTGTCAAATCTTGCTGGATATTGCACCGTGTCGGTGTCACCACTAGCTGTGCCTTCATTTCCTGTAGCTGCAATAACTAGTATTCCATTTTTATAGGCTTGATCGAGCAGCGTCTTCATCGCTGGATTGAGATTTGGTGTGGAAAGACTTAAGTTAATGATGTCGACTTTTTGACTAATTGCCCAATCTATTCCAGCCATAATTGTCGTTAATGTACCTTCCCCCTTCCGATCAAGCGCCTTTACGGCATAAATTTCCACTCCGGGAGCTACTCCTACTGTTCCAATATCATTATCAAGCGCTGCAATAATTCCAGCTACATGTGTACCATGACCGTTATTGTCATGGTATGAATTATAACAATCCGAACTGTCTAAAACACAGACTCCCGCTTTAATCTTTAAGTCCGGGTGTGTCGCTACTCCTGAATCAATAACGGCTACCTTGATTCCTTTTCCTGTTAGATCATTAGGATATTTATTTGTCATATTAAGATTTGTAAAAGCGTATGGTGTTACTTGGGCATTAATCTCCACAACACTTTCCTTCTCAATAATTTCAACAGCTTTGTTATCCTTTAGCGACTCTAACTTTGAATTTTCTAACTCAATGGTTGCCCCGTGAATATTTTCATATTCCCTTATCAGTTTAACCCCTGATTCTTCAATATCGGCAAAATCATGTTCGCCATTAAAAATGACCACATATCTTGATGAATCCTCCAATGGCTCTTGAGCTTCTGCATTCATTTCGATAGGAGCTACGAATAGAGAAAATGACATCATGATGACAAGCCATAAAAAATGCATCTTTTTCACTTTGTATACCCTCCATTTTCTCGATAGACTTTACCGTTTCCCTGTTTTCTTCGTAATAAAGGTTCTTTTCCGTTTCTGCGCCTCGTTCTTGAGCAAAGAAAAATCGTTTTAAACGATGTGATTATAATCAGCTATTCATTTATCATCCCAGCGAGATGAGACCTATTTGGCATCTTGATAGAAAAAATGAGTCCGTTTAATAACTGGACTCATTTTTTATTTTAGAAATTATAATAGGAATTGACGTTATAGCCCTTTTCTTTATAATAATCTAAAATTCCTAAGTAAATCGCTTCTGCTGCTCGCTGCCTCCATGTTGCAGAGGCTAATTTTTCATTATCGGATTTATTCGTGATAAACCCAAGCTCCACAAGCACTGCAGGCATCGTATTTTCACGAAGCACATGGTAGTTTCCATGTTTAACGCCTCTATTATTCAGCTTCCATGCATCTAGCATTCTACTTTGAATCTTTGTTGCCAGCAGCTTACTATCTTCCGATCTAGTATTTTGTGCGGCAGCATAATAATAGGTTTCTGTACCATTGGCAGATTCATTAGTAAATGCATTGGCATGAATACTAACGAAAATATCAGCATTTGCCCTCTTTGCAAAAGCAACTCTATCTTTCAACTCCACGAAAACATCTGTTTCACGAGTTAGCTTAACTTGAAAAGGTGTTTTCGCTAATAATGTCTTAAGCTTAAGCGATGTATCAAGAACAACATCCTTTTCCCTTAGGCCAAAACCAACAGCACCTGAATCACTACCACCATGACCCGGGTCAATGACAATGACTTGTTGAGCAATTGGACTTTGGTCTTGCGGTGGTGCAGGCAGGTTTGAGCCACTTACATAATCCTGATGAACGAAGCCTTCTAATGAACCAGAACGGAAATACAACCACGGTCCAACATTGTAGGCCACTTCGATTTTCGCGCCTTGCTGAAGCGTTCCTGTTCTTGCATAATTCGTAGATGGGCCTGAGCGGACATTTAAGCTTGAAGCTGTTACAGTTGCAGAAAACTTGAAGTCTACTGACGGACTCACTCTTAATTTATAATTGATCGTTCTCGCTAAGAAAACAGCAAAATCCGCTCTCTTAATCTGCTGATCAAATCCAAAAGTACCGTCTTGAAGCCCTTGGGCAATTCCACGTTGCAGAAGGGCATTAGCCGCTCCAGAACGAGTTCCCCCATATTCAAAGCCGAAAGCTTTGCTAATAAGAATTGCCATTTCTCCTCTTGTTACATTGGCATTCGGTCTAAACGTACCATCACTGTAACCTGAGAGGATATTTTGGTTTGCCATTGATTGTATGTACCCAGACGCAAAGTTTTGGCTGCCTACGTCTTTGAATTGCGTATTTCTTTTATTACCATCGACATTGAGCGCGCGACCAACCATAGCAGCGGCTTCTGCTCTGGTGACAATTCCGTCTACATTAAATCTACCAGACAGATCTCCATTTGCGATCTTGCCTTCTGCTAAATAATTGATTTCTTTCGCCGCCCGATATGTGGTTCCCACATCTTTAAAAGTTGCCGCTTGAGATTGAATTTCAGTAAGCGGTAGGAGTAAAAGAAATAGTAGGATCGTGAGAACTATTTTTTTCATTAAATGTATGACTCCCCTTCCTTCCTTTTTTCTACATTTTATCACAAATAATCTAGTATTAACTCCTCATTTTTGATTTTTTGTCGAATTTAACATTCTTGTAACCTTGTGTTTTTCTCTTCGTCTATAAGGGTAAGAAAGGAGGTAGTGACGTTGAAACGGAATTTGGTACGAGGTGCTTCCCTGATTGCGGCAGTTGGGCTAATGTTAAATATAAATAGTGCAGCAGCCGATTCGGAAAGCCCACTTGAAGAAATACGACTCGACGAGAAAGAAACAGGAGACGATCGAAACCATACCGAAACGATTTCAAAAATTCAGGCTTATATAGATGAACACGTTCCTGATACATTCGCAAGTCTCCATATTGATCGGGAAGAGAACCCATCTGGTAAAGTCGTCCTTTCTTTTACAGAAGAGATTTCTCCTGAAGTAAAAGAAGAGATTAAAGCTCTTGCCAATGATCCCGATGAGGTTTCCTTTAGATTGGTCCCTTATACAGAAGACGAATTATTGTTAAAACAGAGCGAAGTTGATAAAGCAATCTTTGGCGATAAGGTTTTTCAAGATGAAAGGTTCTCTGTATCCCATACCTCTACCGATATTATCAATCATAAAGTAGAAATCGGGATCTTACCTTTTAATGAAGAAGCAGCTCAACAAGTGAAGGATTATTTTGGTGACGAAATGATTCAAGTTGTTGCAGGGCATGAAGCACAAACCTTGACTGAAGAAAAAGCTGAAGACGATGAAAATACCGGATTTTGGACAAAATTTCTCTCCTTTTTGTCTAATCTCTTTGGACAGTAACCTCCCCTTACTAGTAGGGGTTTTTCTTTTTTTTGCACAAAACACCATTTTTTAAAACGCAGCCCCTATTTTTTCTCTTATTTGTTAAAAGATTTTTGATCCACTATAGCACCTCTTTCTTCATTTCCACATAAAGGAATTTATCGAATTAGACCTTCACCGATGTACTCGTTATGTTTAGGTTACCTAGGAATACAAAGGATCGTGCACTTTCCTGAAAGGGAAAAACATTGAAGGACTTTGCAGAATTAGAGAAGCAATACGGGGCGATGATTTGGCAAGTGATCCATTCACTGCATATATACAAAAACCAAGAAGAGTTTTATCAAACTGGGCTCATCGCCCTTTGGCAAGCAAGTGAACGTTATGATTTTAAGAAAGGGAGCTTTAGCAGCTTTGCTTACTCCTATATTCGCGGTCGCATTCTTACAGAGCTAACCAAACATCATAAGCATGAAAATCATTACGTCGTACCTGATGAAGATTATTGGAATATGCTCGAGGATCATTCATTATGTACTCCATTAGAAAAGGAAAGCATTCTCGCATATTGCCAAAATTTAACTACCAATCAAAAAAAGTGGGTTCTTTACACCATACTTGCCGATCTATCTATTAAGAAGATTGCAGAAATTGAGAACGTATCCATCTCTGCGGTTAAAGCATGGCGGAAGGGGGCTCGGACAAAACTGCTCGAGGAGGTGCGAAAAGAAAAATAAACTCCATTAAAAGGCAATATGAAGCGCTGCATATTGCCTTTTTCCTCAAGCTGTTTTCCTTTCAATTTTTAACTAGGTCGTTATTCCCCATAACACATTTATCAATTTACTTGCTAGTCGTTATAGACTATACTTTTTATATAATGTGGGTAAAATATAATCATTATAAATAAAATTGTTAGAATTATCATACAACTACTTAATAGTCTTGCATGTTTTTAATAATATATGAGATGGATATGTATACTTCTTCTTCAATCATATGATTACTTAGCTAAACAGCTGAGCCTGATTACGGTCGAATGGTTTGTCACTGTGCAAATGATGCGCACTTTAGATGAAATGATTCGGTCGTTCATCAAAGCAGCCCTTATTCATGATGAAGTTGTTTCCTTTTTTACAGAGGATATTGTATCAAAAAACTACCCCACTCATCATTTAGGTGGGACAAGTATCCCACCATAAGAAAGGAGAAGCTGTATGGCTGATTTTTATTCGATTAGTCAACTATTGAAGCATCCAACTCTAGAAGATAAAGGTGGACATATTTTGTATATGTTCACAGAAGAAGATAAATATATTGGGAATGCCGTCCACTATATTTATGAGGGCATCCAAAAGGAAGCCGTCATTTTTTTCATGGAAAGCGAAAAAAACCATTAGAATTATTCGAAAAAAGCTAGCTGCGATGGGTATCGATGATCAGCGGCTCAATTCGATTATATACGTTAATAGCTACGAGTTTTATTTAGAAGGCACTTCCTTTAACCACAATGGAGCCGCCGCCAAACTAATGAAGCTGATTAAGCCATTTTTAGACAAAGGCCAGCGTATCCGAACTTGGGGGCAGGTTCCTTTCCCATTAGAGGATCCACTGCAACACTTAATCACTTATGAGTGTTCCTGCGACGATTTTATTAACGAAAATAGAGTCATTTCTGTTTGTTCTTATAACGGGATCTCTACTCCAGCCTATGTACAAAATGAACTTTTAAAAACACATACACATTTCATGACCGATGATGAGCAGCAAGTATCCCCATTCTATCTTAAAAAGAATCATCAGTCCCTTTCGCTTGCAGAGGTAGAAAGAATTCAAAAAATTGAAGAACAAATGAAGCTGTTGCAGAAAAAAAATACACACTTGGCTTTCGAAAACCATTCAATAAAAGTAAAAAATGAAGCAATGAAAGAAAACGAAAGAAAGCTCCGCACGATTATTAATGAACTTCCAATCCCTATTATTATTCGAAATCGTACTCATATTCTCTTTTATAACGAAATTGCAGCGGAAAAATTATATATTCATAACCATCATTTTATTAAAGAAACCCCTTTTAAAGATTTTTTTGAAGAGTACCAATGTAAGTTTACGAAACCTTCAAGAAGTGAAATCCAAGAACACCAATTTATACATATAAACGGAAAAAAGAATTTTTATTTAGTAAAATCGATTACGATATTGTTCAAGAGAAAGCCTGCCATCCTTCATGCATTTGTTGACATTACGAAGGAAAAGGAAAATGAAAGTCTCTTAATTCGCTCTGAAAAAATGAATATTGCTGGGGAACTTGCGGCTAGCATTGCTCACGAATTGCGGAATCCATTGACTTCTGTTAAAGGCTTTTTTCGTATGCTAAAAGATTCTGGGGAAGGAAAAGAGCTATACTACACCATTATTGAAGATGAACTTTCTCGAATTGAGCAAATCTCAAGTGAATTATTAACGCTAGCAAAGCCGCATTCTGAAAATCGCAAAAGCCATAATATTGTGCAAATTATTGAAGAGGTCAAGCTACTACTTACATCCGAGGCTAATATGAAAAATATTGAATTGCTGCTCGAATGTACGAATCGAGAACTGTATGTCTGCTGTGAAGACACAAAAATCAAGCAGGTGTTCATCAATTTGATCAAAAACGCCATTGATGCGATGGAAAACGGGGGAAATATCGTTCTTCATGTTATGGAAATAAAAGAGTCCATTCAAATTCAAGTGATGGATCAAGGCTGCGGTATCCCTAAGGAGCTTCTTGATAAGATCGGTGAACCTTTTTATACAACGAAGGAAAAGGGAACAGGAATCGGTCTAATGGTTTGTTACCAAATCATCGAGAACTACGGTGGTATGATTGAAATGGATAGTACAGAGGGAATTGGCACAACATTCACCATTACGCTTCCAACTGCAGCTAAAAGCTTACCAGTGTAAAGAGCGCAAAATTAGCCCAGAGGGAGTGAGCGACATGCCCCTCACTCCCCCACGGCAACCTATCTCTTTGTTTTCAAAATGAATTTGATCAATCGTTTGATCTATCCGTTTAAACTATTGCTCCATTAGCATCGAACATACTTCCGTTTAAATCCAAGTCTCCCCCGATCCAATTCTTTTTGGATGTGTTCAGCAGCGTGTAAAATGCTACTCTTTTTTTCATCCCGCTTCATTTCAACCGGTCCTATGGCCTTGGCGATTTCAACCGCCTTTTCATGGCGAGGTAAATAGGAAATTGCAACTGTGTAAACAAAATTGTTCATAGCAGACTTAGTCCGTTCCGGGGCATCGTGGATCTCATTTTTCACTTTCTCGAGCATTGCCTCCATTTTATCCGCAGCAAATTCAGTATCTTTGCGATTTCCCAACAGCCAGCAATAACAACTCCAGCCTGCCGACATCTTTAACTCTTCACCACTTGCGATCCATTTATCAGCTACCTTTTGTGCGATTGGCGATTCTGACAAGGTCACTGCAACCACATAATCGGAAATCATATAAAAATATGCACCATCAATCCAACGTTCAAAGTCATCCTCCGTCATAAGCAACGGATCAGCGATAACACCAGCAAAATACATGGCGTCGTAATTACCCGTTGCATAAAGCTCTTCAGCCAATGGCTGATCTTTCTTAATTTTCCTCGAAAGCGGCTTCATCGCACCAGTCGCCACACCAAAAAGTGGCTCCTTCGCCCCGTTATTCATATATGATTTTTTCGTACGCTCCTTGCCAAGTGCTTCCAACTCTTGCATAACAGTTTCAAAATCCATGATTCAACACTTCCTTTCCAACATCATTACAGCAAACCTTTTTAATAGACTGATCATCCCACAACCTGGCACTCTTTTTCAACTATTATTATGTATGAATATGATCTGAAAATTTTGGAAAGGAATGGCGACGATCTTGTTGAAGCGTTGAAATTATGTAAAATGGCGTACGGTTTGTAGAAGAAACGCTGGGGCTTGCGGTGATTTGCGGTGTTATTACGCTTGATCGCGCCATTTTGAGGAGGATTGCGCCAAAATCACGATGACTTGCGCCGGTTGTGCCCGAAATTGCGCCGCCGATCAGCTTGTTGCGCATGGTTTACAGAAAATCTAAATTGAAGTTCAATATAGCCGCACTCCCATCATGGCCTTCGATCCGAAAAAAGCAAGTGAAGAAAACAGTCATACGTTTTCACTTGCCTTTTGGAGCGGAATTTTTCAGATAGTACATCTTAAATAAAAAACGTTTTTTGCAAAATAGTCATGCTATTACAAAGCCCTCTTTCACTAATAGATGACTTAGCTTTCATTGAGGCTGGAGACTTTTTCTTGCTCTACTAACGCTCTTAAGTATGTTAATAAGTCATCCCTTATTCCTTCATCTTGTAAGGCAAACTCTAAGGTTGTTTTCACAAATCCAAATTTCTCCCCGACGTCGTATCGTTTGCCCTCAAATTCATAGGCAAATACACGCTGGATTTGATTCAGTTTTTGAATAGCATCGGTTAACTGGATTTCTCCGCCTGAGCCCTTTTCTTGTTGATCCAAAAATAGAAAGATCTCTGGAGTTAAAATATATCTGCCCATTATTGCTAAATTAGAAGGGGCTGTACCTGGAGCTGGCTTTTCCACAAAGTTTTCAACTTGATATCTTCTATTTAATTGAGTCGATGGCTCGATAATACCGTAGCGGTGTGTCTCATTTTCTGGAACTGTTTGCACACCAATGACTGAAGAGTGCGTTTCATCATGTTGTTCAATCAATTGTTTTAAACATGGTTTTTCACTTTGGACGATGTCGTCCCCTAACAAAACGGCAAATGGTTCATCCCCGATAAAATTCCTTGCACACCATACGGCATGTCCAAGTCCCTTTGGTTCCTTTTGACGGATGTAGTGAATATCTGCAAGATTAGTAGCATACTGGACTTTATCTAGCAGCTCGGTCTTTCCTTTTTCCCGCAAGTTTTGCTCCAGTTCAAAAGCAAAGTCAAAATGATCCTCTATCGCTCTTTTTCCTTTACCAGTGACAATAATGATATCCTCGATGCCCGAAGCTACTGCTTCTTCAACAATATATTGAATCGTTGGTTTATCGACAATCGGCAACATTTCTTTTGGCATCGCTTTTGTCGCTGGGAGAAACCGAGTTCCTAATCCTGCTGCTGGAATAATGGCTTTCCTAACCTTTTTCACATGATCCCTTCCTTTTTAAAGTAAATTATTCCTATGCTAGTTGCTACCGTATCCCTAAGGGCGGGGAACGAGCACAAACAGATTCTCTTTATTTTCAGTATAGCATAGAGCATCTGTGAATGATTTTATGTTTTTGTAATTTTTCGGACCATCCCCAACATTAGCAAAAAAGGGAAAGGAGCAGATTCCTAACCCTTTACGTGATATTTATCCATTCGTTACTCTTTTCCTTCCCCTTGAAAAATCGTAACTTTAAAAGTCTCCTTGTAATCATAGCCATTGAGATAAATATCGAGATCATGGAAATAGCGATGAAGATTTCTCATCGCCTCTCGATCATCTTCTTTAGCAACGATTTCAGCATATTCTTTTATTCTATCAAAATCCATCTGCACAGCTGCGTCCATCACTTTAACGCTCTCAAGGGCCTGGATGATAAGTTCTGCTTTTTCCTGCTGTTGGGAGTAGCTAGTCGTATCGATTCGCCCCCACCCTAATGTTTCATTATAGAATTTATGCAGTTGACCGATAAAATCATGTCCATTTTTGAATCCCAGTTCATCATCTTTAAAAACAATTATCGATTCAGACACAGGCGTATTGACCACTTCGGTAGAAAAATCCTGCTCCACCTGTGTAACAGATGGATCCGATTCACTTGCCTCAGTACTTTTTGAATGATTTGAAGCTCCTAATACTGACCATCCGATCCATACGCTTAGACCTAACACGATAAACATTAGTGGGATCAACCATAGCCACAGCTTTAGTTTCATTTCTCCACTCCTTTTTCAAATACTTTGTCGGCGCACTCATTTATGCTTCTCTCTTTATTATAGAAACGGTTTCTATTTTTAAGAACCTAAAGCACGAAAAGGAAGAGATGTGGAACATTACAAAACTTATCTGCTTAATAGACCTCTTCCTACAGATTTAAAAATTTCTTTCTTGCCTAATTTTTTAAGATCGCCTTTTCTCATTTCACTAAATTCTAGTGGCGTAAAAAAGGTTGTATTGTTGCGGATATTCGATGGCTTATAAATAACGAGCTCGCCTTCTTCTGCCTCACTCGTAATTTCATAAACGCCATTGACCTTTATGCCGGTTTGCACTTGGCGTTTTTCAATCGTTCCGTCGCCTTTTAACACATAAATATTTCCAAGACGGTTCGTTTCATTCGGGAGGGTTAGTGCATCCTCGACCTCCTTTTTGATCATTTTCACTGAAACATGAGAACCTGTGTAAATCGCCTGTTCGCTGTCGTCCTCTTCCACTTCTCCCTCTTTCCCATTCTCTTCAGTGGTGTCTTCTTCGACATCTTCAGACTCCTCATCCAAGCCTTCTTCAAACTCGACAATATACTCATACTCACTCTTGACCCCAACCTTCGGATCCGCTTCCGGAGTGGAAGCTACCTTCGCAATCACTCCATCCTTTTTTCCAAATGATCCCGTCACAATAACCTCCATCCCCTCTTCTATTTCTAAGAGGTCTTCTTCCTCAAGAATTCCTTTTACATGCTGATCAGAGGAAATGATTGTCACAACAGGATTCTGCAGTTCATGGGAAATTTCCTTCACCGTACCGGAAATTGGACTTTCTACTGTTAATGTTCCTAAATGATTTCTAGAATTCGAGATCAACTCTTCGTACTTATCAATTTCCGCTTCTATTCTGCTTAATTGCAATTCTTTTTCATAAATTTGTGCTTCAATATTGCTGACAGTTGCCTGACTTGTAAAGTTTTCCTCTTCGTCTTTTACCGCGGTAGACAAACTCATTTCAATACTTTCTAGACTGCTAATATTGTCTTCAAGGGCCTCTTGTTCCGATTGCAGCCTCGTGATTTCCGCTTCAAATTGTTCAATCGCCGCTTCAAAGTCACGAGGTGAATAGGAAAAAAGAGGAGTGCCGGATGAAACTTCATCCCCTTTTTTTACGAAAAATTGTTCAAACTCCCCTGAACCATGCTGGAAGTATACATATTCCTCTTGCGCTGGTGTCACAACTCCCGCCCTTTCGGTTGTTAAAACAAGATTTTGCTTTTGTACCAATCTCCATTCATCAATATATTTCGATCTCGCAATTTCGCTGTCTTTTTTGAAAATCAAATAAAAGTTAACAGCAACAAAGAGTGCGATGAAGATTATAATCGTCCATTTTTTCCAGTTCATCTTTGCTGCCCCCTTTAAAATAACACTTCAAATTTTATATACGAAAACAGTGCTGTAAAAATCCAGAAAAATAATTGAATCGATACAATCAGTAATAGTATGATTCTCGGACTTTTTTCGGTTATAACACTTAAATATTTATATTGGATAAACATTACCCAGATAGAGAATAGTGAAATTTCGCCAAAAAAATGACTGAGTAACTGATAATCTGTGATATATTGTGCCAAGATCCCCAACGAAAACGGAGAGGATGCATGATCCAAACCAAAATAAAATTGCAGCGGGAAAAAGACGATTTTTTCTAGTAGCCATATCCCAGCAACAAAGAGCTGAACAACAACAAGCTTATAGTATTCGATGTCGGTAAATATCCAAAAAATTAAGGCTGGCAGGAAAATTAATATTGCCGTCGTTACGGTTGATTGTACAACTTGTCCAATCGCAAATAAGCCTTTAATCGTTTGGAATTCCGATGAAGTCGTGTCGTAGATCAGCTTTGATAGAGACTCATTTCCAATTCCTAAATAAGCGGATATTCCCGATAGAATGAGGGAAATCAGCAACAACCGCACCGTCCACTTCCAAATACCATTCAATTTCTCCGCTTTATTAATCTGATGCGCACTCACATAAGGTGAAGTAAGTCCCTTCCAAATTTGCACCTGGTAATACATGTGATATCCCCCAACTATTTGTCATATTCTGTCTCTACTATTTTACAACAATAATTGGGAATCGGCACGCAATTGCCGACACTACCAAAAAATAGTTCTATCTATTTAGTTGATTGTCATTTTTTAGCGAAAAAATAGGAGATTTAGAGTAAAATTATCTGTTTTTTTGTTAATTATAGCGCAGCAGATGAAGAGTGGTTTTCGAGCAGAACAATGTGGTTTTGGCCATGTTTTTGAACTAGAACGATTGGCCTGACAATTCGCGGACTGGGATTTTTCCTGTTACGGTAAACAGTGCACTGTTAGGTTAGGCGCGCTCAACAGCATTTCTCCTCGATTCGGAAGAAGCACTCTCATTCTGGATTTCAGAATGGCGCTTGGATTTATGGGGGAATCGACTTGGATCACGCACATTTTCGTGATGATTGCTCCGATTTTCGCCTTGATTGCGCATATATCGCAATGGATTGCGCGCAATTCTCTTAATTGCGTCAACTTGATTGCGCATGAATCGATATTGTCCATATAGAAAGAAGCACAGCTGTACGGTTTACACATGCTGAGCTCCTTTTTTAGGTTAGCTTATTTTTTTATTAGGTTCCTTCTTTGATAGACCCCATAAACCAAAGTATTTGTAAGCGGCGATGATGACGGCGGCTCCAATTAAGAGGATGATTGGGAGTATCCATGGATGTCCTGCGGTGACAAGGATTGGGCCGAATGTAATAATTAAGATTTCGACTGGGACCATGCCGATGTAGGCAAGAGCGTAGTCATCCATCGTTTTGCTTTTTAATTCAGGGTCAACGATGCGGAGGAGGGATAGCCCCATAGCAACGGTACCGGTGCTCCAGCCCCAGCCAAATAATGATTTCTCAAACCAGAAAGTTTGAAAAATATTTGGTCCGAGAACCTTAAAGATGAGGAATGCCCAGATCGCCCCAAAAACGAATAAAACGGTTAGGGGAACGGCATAATCCATGACGACGGTAATATTGATGGATGCAATTCCGATCGCTACTAAATAATCAGTTGCACTTCCACCGATTCTCTCCATCACGCGGCCATCGACATATTTATCGGCTTTAATGATTCGCAAAATAAATTGGAAAGCAAGTCCAACGACAAAGGCAATGCTCAAAAGAGGTACGGAGATACCGGGTAAAAGAGCACCAAGATTTTCTGTAACCCAATAAGCAACTCCGACAACGAAAGCCGCTATCGATAGATGCAACACCAGCGGATCGATCGAGCTTGGTGAAACAGTTTCTTTTCCCATGTTAATGCGGGCATTGCTTGGGATTAATCCAGAGCGCACTTCATCTGGCAAGCTTTTAAAGCTGGAGATAAAATGGGTATGACCTTTTTCTGTCCCTCTCTTCACAAGAACGAGGCCGCCTAAAACCGCAATTAAAATTCCAACAGTAGCAGAGGTCATGCCTAACGTCATCGCATCTTCCCACCCATATTGATTGAAAGCATCACCGATCGCTGCTGCCGTTCCATGTCCGCCAACAAAGCCTGCACCTAATATAAGACCAAAGCCACTTGGGAGATCAGTGAAAACTTGATTGATGACAGCTAAACCGAAAAAGGCACCTCCTCCCCACATTAAAAGGGTTAACAGCATAGAATACGACCACATATTACGAACGCGACTGAGAATAGCGCGAATATTTATTTTCGCTGAGCCAATTGGAATCGTTCCAAAAATAACAGCAATAAGCAAACCAGGATATGCAGAAAATTGATTGGAGAACGGGAGAATATTCACTCCACTTGGACCAAGCGCGAGTCCAATAAAACCGGCAATAATACTTGCGGGGAGAAAAAGAGCCTGAATCCATTTAACTTTTGCTCGTAAAATCGTTCCGATTAAAAGCAAACCTGAAATAATACTAATATCGACTAATAAAGACCAAATTGAAAATTCGTTCATATTTTACCCCCTCTTATCTATACAATCCCTCAATCATATAAAATCATTCACATGCTATTGCACACTATTATACATGATTTCTCGTCTTATTATTAGAATATTTAGATAAAGATCCGTATTAACGGCAAACGATTTGGAGGCTAACTCGAAGCAATATGAATGGGTGAGCATTGCACTTATCGGGGAACAGTAGCTCATTCGTCACGTTCCTCTTTCAAACCTCTTTTGATGAAAAAGCATTTCTCCCTTCCATCCAGTACCTTACTTCCTTGAGTACTAAAATATTTTTCGCGCATTCAAAATCGATTCCTTTTTCATTGGGCTTCATTTCAATAACCTTTCTGATTCAATAAAAGGAGAAAGGTTCGTTCCAAGGAATGAGAGAAATAATAAACAAAAAAAGGCACCCCAACAAACTGGAGTGCAAAATAATGGAGATTGATTGGTTATTCAATGAAATTTAATGTTCATTGAATAATGGCCGCAAACCAACGTAGATATCAGTATGCAGTTTCATAAACCCATTAAAACATATTATGATTTTATGTGAATTCCTCAAATTCGGGCATTTCATAGACCTTTTCCTATGTTTGCTCCTTTATTCTACCTCTCTTATTATGAGCTATAACAATAGGAATAAAAAAGGTATCGCATTTCGAATAAAATGATCATTCATTTCAGATTTTCTTCATTTAAATGAACTCTTCACTCGATCCTCCACTTTCCCCTCCTAACTCCATTTAAATTTTGGTATAATATAGGAATACGTTATTTTTGCATCCTTGTTGTACACTACCCGTAAATAAAGTATAAATGATGGTATGATGTTGCCATTTCTACTGAGAATTTGATTAAAGTAATCACGTTGGGGGTGTCGATCTTGTCATCGATTCCAGATAAATATAAAGAGCTTTTGCAAGCGGCAGCAAATGATTTAAAAAGCATCCTATGGTCTGAGCGGGAGGACGATGCAAAGCTCGTTCAGAAAGGACTGCTATTATACCGACAAGGCCTCGTTTCTAAAGTTCGCCTTGAGAATGATAGCATTGTTGCCAACGTTCAAGATGTAACCCGTGTCCAGGTAGAAGTGAATCTTAATTTTTTTCAAATAAGCAGTTGTAGTTGCCCTGCTGAAGGAATTTGTCGCCATCAGCTTGCTGCCTTTTTCCAAGTCTTTTCTCAAATATCCCGCGTATCGGAATGGGTCGAGCGCTGGAGACAACCGATTCAAGAAAGAAAAACAGCTAAAACTTTAGGAATTCAGCGGGCGAAGGATTTATTGAAAACAGCAAGTTCAACAAAACCTGATTATGAACAATGGGTGGAGGCTTTTCAATCTAGCTTTTCCTCCATAATGGGAGATCCAAAAGCAACAAAGCCTTATCTCGTTACAGAATTATTTCAAGTGTATTCTCGAAAAATTCGAGCGAGTGCACCTGTTGAACAGGAATGGAAACAGCTCTATCATTTGATTGCCTCCATCCATTCCTTTCAATACCTTTTGAAGTTTAGCGAAGAACAGGATTTTGCATTAGAAGATATTATGCGCTATTACGAAAATCTGTTCTACAATTTAATAGATGAAATTGAGGATTTAGTTGAAAGACTAAATGTCCACGCTCTGCCCTTTGCTTTTGACAGCTTTATGGAGAAGCTGAAGGATGATACATATATATTGATTACAGGAGAGCCGATGTTAGAATTTGAATCTGCTCATCTTTATATCATTTTATGGACAAAGTTATTTAGAAAAAAACAGTGGCATGAAGAAGAAGTGCCAAAGGTGTCTGAACTGATCCGCAAAAAAGAAACACTTCCTGCCCTCATCGCTTATATCCACCAGCATGTCATGTTAAGAAAGGACGAGGAGGCACTGCAAACATTGCCGCTTCTAAATGAGCAGGCGACGCCTTTTATGATTTACTGGTTAGAAAAATTAAGTTCCGGAAAAGAGTGGAAACGAATGGGGCTCTATGTTGACACCTTTTCTACTATGGTTAGGCCTTATATTCAAACATTACATGACCATTACGCACGAATCGATTTTACAAGGGTGGCCCTCAAAACAGTCGGTGCTTATACGAAAGAGACAAAGAAGCACGAGCTATATGAAAAAATATTAATTCAAGCCTTGCCTTATAGTTATCGGAACTATGATGAATTTCTATTTGAACAAGGTCTATATGAGAAATGGTGCGATCTTCAAGGGTATATCGGCTTTGACATCAATTCCATTCCGACGGAAAAAATTCGCTTGCTCCAAAAGGAGCGTCCCGATGTACTCCTTCCTCTTTATCATCAGTCCATTCAACAGCATATTGAGATGAAAAACCGGGGAAATTACCGTGAAGCTGTAAAACAACTGAAGAAATTAAGAACCTTGTATAAGAAATTAAAGCGCCCTGATGATTTCCAGCATTTTTTGGAGCTTCTCTTAGATAAAACAAAGCGACTCCGGGCATTTCACCAAGAGTGCGAAAGGGGAAAATTAACCCATGCTTAAAACGAATGCCTTAACAATATTGATTGAACCCGTCGAAGATGACAAGTTTTTTCTAACAGTTGAAAGCGAGGATGGTCTTCTCCCCCCCTCTGAATGGAAAGGTCTTTTATTCAACCGTCATGAGGAAAGCTATTACGGCACGTTAATCGAAGATGGGGCAAGTGGTGTAACTGTTGATGGTTGGCAATTGGTGACTCTGTTGGCAAAAGAACAATTCAATCGGCTGGTTGACTGGGATTGGGACGAATGTGGACAAATTTGTTTAGCTGCTGCCCAGCCTTTATACGATTCCATTCAAGAAAAAGATTGGTTTCCTGATTTTGAGGCACTTGCATCAAATGAGTTCAAATGGAAGCTACCTGCGAGGGTGATCAAGGAATTCGCCCCCTCCTTTTGGGAACAATCTATTGGAAGTCAACCATTGCAAGCATTCATCTCCAATTGGTTCAACGCTTCGTTAAATACTTTTTTTGAAAAAAATCGCGAATGGAAGGCAAAGGTTGGTGACAAGCTAAATGCTCTACGAACTCAATCCGTTTCTCCTCAAGCGTTGTCTGCCTACTTCGATGAAGAAACATGGAGTGAGTGGATCGGTCTGAAAGAAAACAACTGTCCGTTCACGATCGGACTGCGCTTGGAAGAGCCTGCTGATATCGATGGAACTTGGGATTTACAGATTTTTTTACGGGGAAAGAAGGAACAAGACTATATCGTCGATGTTCGTGACGAGACCAATATGCCGAAGAACTGGCTGAATTACCTTGATCAGGTTGAACGGGAAGAAGAAAGATGGAGTAAGCTTTTTCCGATGCTAAAAGGAAAAAAAGGAATCGCAAAAGAGCTTACAGAAGACGAAGCATGGATGTTTTTAACAGAGGCAAGTGAAGTTCTCCTTGCCATCGGTGTAGAAATATTACTTCCGTCATGGTGGCAAGCGATGAAAAATGCCAGCATGAAAGTGAAAGCAAAGCTAAAAGGAACAACCAATAATCGTCCTTCATTTGTTGGGCTGCAAGCAATGCTTGATTACAATTGGCGCTTTTCCATGAACGGCATTGAGCTTTCGGAAGAGGAGTTTAATCACCTCGTCGAGGAAAAACGTCGCCTCGTAAAAATTCGCGGTCGCTGGATTAAGCTCGATCACCGGTTTATTCATCAGATTCAAGATTTAATGAAACGAGCTGAAAAAGAAGGTTTGCATGTCCGCGATTTAATTGAGCAGGAGCTCCTTACGGATGGATCGGATAGAGAAGCTTCTGAAGATGATAAGGCTTTTGCTCGAGTTCAAATTGAATTGAATCGCCAGTGGAAGCAAATGATTAAACAGCTTCGCGACATTCATTCCATACCTATCGCACCGGTTCCCTCTGGCTTTAAAGGTGAACTGCGCCCATATCAAACATTGGGGATGAGCTGGCTTCTATTTTTGCGAAAATATGGCTTTGGCGCTTGTTTAGCCGATGATATGGGACTCGGAAAAACGATCCAGCTTATTTCCTACCTACTCGCTGTAAAGGCGCATGAATGTGACGGACCTGCACTTATCATTTGCCCGACGTCGGTGTTGGGGAATTGGCAGAAAGAAGTGGAGAAATTTGCTCCCGATTTAAATGTGCATTTGCATTATGGGCCTGCGAGGCTTAAGGATGAAGCCTTTATCGAAGCAGCAAACCACGCTGATATCGTCCTTACCTCTTACGGCTTAACCCACCTCGATTTGCCCCAATTTGAGGAAGTGCAGTGGAGCACGATCGCCATTGATGAGGCGCAAAATATTAAAAATGCTCATACAAAACAGTCGAGAGCCGTCCGTCAGCTAAAAGGAAAACATCATATTGCCCTTACTGGTACACCGATGGAAAATCGGCTTACGGAGCTTTGGTCAATTTTTGATTTTACGAATCACGGTTACCTTGGAAGCTTAAACCAGTTTCAAAGAAACTATGTTGTTCCAATTGAAAAAGAGGATGAAAAAGGAAAAATCGAGGAACTGCAAACTTTAATTCGACCGTTTTTATTGCGGAGAACGAAGAAGGATGAGGAGGTCGCTCTCAATTTACCTGATAAGCAGGAGCAAAAGGAGTACTGTCCGTTAACAGCGGAGCAAGCATCTCTGTATGAGCAGCTTGTCCAAGATACCTTTGCCCAAATTGAGGCGTTGACAGGTTTTGAACGAAAGGGCTTAATTCTCCAACTTTTAGGGCGACTAAAGCAACTTTGCAATCACCCTGCCCTTTATTTAAAAGAAGAAAAACCAAAGGACGTTCTCGAACGCTCGCTTAAAATGGAGAAGCTTGCTGAGCTAATTGAGTCCGTTCTCGAGCAAAACGAAAGCTGTTTAATTTTCACCCAATATATTGAAATGGGGGAAATGATCCGGACATTACTGAAGGAAACATTCGCCATTGAGGCACCTTTCTTGAACGGAAGCATCCCAAAAGGAAAACGAGATGAATTAATTTCGCGCTTCCAAAACCGTGAATTTCCGATTTTTATTTTGTCCTTAAAGGCCGGAGGAACTGGCCTAAATTTAACAGCAGCCAATCATGTCATCCACTATGATCGCTGGTGGAATCCTGCTGTTGAAAATCAAGCAACAGACCGCGCTTATCGAATCGGTCAAAAGCGCTTTGTCCACGTACACAAATTTATTAGCACAGGCACACTCGAGGAAAAAATCGATGCCATGCTTGAAAAAAAGCAGTCATTAAACGATCAAATCATCCAAAGCGACAGTTGGATCACTGAGCTTTCTACCGATGAGCTCCGCGATTTGATTCATTTGTCATCCTAAATAAATACGGCGGGTTTTCCCGCCGTAAAAATGAGGGTGCATGAGGATTTGATTGATTCTCTCTCGTGTGGATTTATGGGGGATAAAAATCAGTTTTCGGAATTAGGAAATAAAGGTTTTTTGCTCCTTTTCTCCCTGAGAGGATTCTTCTAAGAGGATGCGTTCTAGTTGAAGGACACGTTTGTGAAGATGTTCTGCTCTTTCATTCGATTTTCCAACCATCATAATCAGACGTTCAAGTAAAATTTCCAGGCTTTTCTCCCGGCTCACCATCTCGCTCAAGTCTGTAACACCTCTTTTTCCACGTTGGCCACTTGATTTCTTTTACCCTCCAGAAATCTAACGGATTCTGCGATAACTTCTGTGACATATTTGCGACCATCCTCACTTTCATAAGTCCGCGTCTGTATTCTCCCCATGAGTCCAATCAAAGTCCCTTTTTTGCAATAAAGGGAAAGATTTTCAGCATTTTTACGCCAAATCGTACACTGAACAAAGTCAGCATCAATTTCCCCCTTTTGATTGCGATAGTTGCGATTGACAGCAAGGACAATATTAACGACTGAATTGCCTTCTGTAGTCACCCTTAGCTCCGGATCCTTTGTTAACCTCCCAACTAAGGTTACTTGGTTAATCATGTTTTCATCTCCTTTCATTTGTAATGACCACATTATAATGAAAGTTTTTAGGTAGGTAAAATAAGGAAAAACGCAACTTCTGATAGAGTTTCGGGGTAAAATATTATTTTCCCATTAAAAACGGCCTTGAAGTTCACCGTTTCCTTGAAAAATAACAAGAAAAAGGAAAGTATCGACTTTCGACAGGAATCGTTCGACACTATTCGACACCTGTAAGTTTATCACATTTACCATTTACTTCATCGCTACTTTGCAAAATTTGCCAAAGGAGACATGCGCATAAAATGGGCTGTATGTTATAATTTTTTAAGGAGCTTTGATTGGAGGGTTAAGATGAAGACGTTTAAGTTGATCTCGCTGCAGCTCGTAAAGAAGGAAGAATGGCTTGATGTCCCATTGGTTGATGGGTTGATTATTAATAAGGAAGATGATCATCATTCATGGCTCATTGAAGGATATGTAGACAAGTCCTTTTATGAAATATTTCATGAGGCGAGCAAAGAAGAAAAAGAACTATTGGTACAGGTTGTCATTTCAAAAAAGGAAAATGAACCTGCCCCTTTTAAAGTAAAAGTTCGTTCATTGCAGACTTTTGACAACCACATCAGTGTACTCCTCGAAGGAACCTTGAAAAGGTCAAAAAATCAGTATGCCGAGCTTCTCTTGGATAGTCTCATTCAAAGAGGTTTGTCTGGTGATGAGCTTATGAATGAGTTTCGAAATGGCATGGTGCGTAAACCGAGATTCAACCAAACAAAATAAAAGTTTTAGCACTTCTCAGCTTACAAAAGGACAGGGCCTCTGTCCTTCTTTTTATTAAAACAAAGAAGAGGTGGGTTTTATCCCGACCTCTTTTAATGTAAATATTCCGTTTGAAAAATTTCAACATCTTCTTTAATCTTCAGCTCTAATTGCTGGATAATATAGTCTATGTCTTGTTGTGTATAGTTATTATTGGGAAGTTCTACTCCATAGATTTGGTGGTACATTAAAGAAGCTAATGTTAGCTTTTTCTCACTAGCAGGCATTAGTTGTTCTGCTTTTTTTTTAACAATTCCTTATACTTTTCAATGACATATTTAGCTTCTGTCTTACAAGAATAGTCGAATTCCTCTCCCCATTCCTTCTGCAAATCTTCAATCTCAGCCATCTGTTCCTTTGTTGGTGCTTCGGACAATATTTTATCAATCGTTTCATTGATTTTTTCGGCTAATTGTTCATGAAATGTTGGATCATTTTTCACTTCGTCGCTAATCTTATCATACCAAGATGAACTTCCCGTGATATAGTGTTTCCATTCCTGTACAAATTTTTCAATATTAAACTTTTCTTCGTTCCAGCCAATATCATTCATATATTTTTCAAATGAAGTGGTAATGGAACGCGTAATACTTATCTTAATGCCAGGTGAAAATTCTTTAAACATCTAGTAAAAGTACCTCCCAAGATTTATCTAAACCGGATTTGATTAAGCTCATCAATACATAAAAAAGCTTTTTATCCATTGATGAATTTAATCCTTACTTTTTCCACTGTATCACAATTGACATAAAACGACAAAACTTTTTATAACTCCAATATTAAATATTAACATATATTAGTCAATAACACAAAGATTACTTCTAAAAGGTGATGGAAAAAGGACAGGCACTCCCCTGTCCTTTTCTCATTATCTATCCTGATTATCCTGATCTCTTACGTCACGATCATCTTCCATGATTTCTTCATCTGGAGTGTTGTTGTCATCCACAACATCCCCATCATTATTTGTGTTGATATCGTTATTCGTAGTTCCATTATCATTTGTGATATTATCATCTACCTGATCTTCCATGTTTCCACCATTCTCTGGCGGTGGGTCCTGATTGTTATTGGCACAGCCAGCAAAGACAAATACAGATAATAGAGCACAACTAAGAAGTGCTAAAAGCTTTTTCTTCATAAGTAAAAGCCCCTTTTCAAATTTTTGGATTTTGACCTCAATTACGGTCTGATGTTAACATGCCCAAAAATTAGAAAAAACTTGCATCTTATGAGAAAAATTTCTCGATTGTACATCAAGTACTACAAAAAATGAATAAAAACTCAACAAACTTGCCCTTTAAAGCCATTTAAAAAATGATAATGATTTGATACTTTTACAGACAAATACTCCGATAAAATCGGCCATATGTTTTTACTATATCGGTCTTTGTTTCATTATATCGGCCTTAAAATAAATATATCGGTCTTTACGCAAAAATTATTCCTGTTTCGCACCGAGGGCAAACATAATTTCCGCTTCGACCGCTAGTTCTCCGTCAACCGTTGCCGTCGCCTTTCCTTTACCAAAAGAACCACGTAGTCGCGTCATTTCTACTTCTAATCGCAGTTGATCTCCTGGTTTTACTTGGCGTTTAATCCGACAATTATCAATTCCCGTAAAGAAGGCAAGACGTCCTTTGTTCTCCTCTAGCTTCAAAACAGCGACTGCACCAACTTGAGCTAATGCCTCTACAATAAGTACACCTGGCATAACGGGATAGTCAGGAAAATGGCCGTTAAAAAACTCTTCATTTGCCGTGACGTTTTTTATTCCTACTGCTCTTTTTCCTTCTTCAATCTCAATGATTTTATCAACAAGCAAAAACGGATAACGATGAGGGATTATTTCTTTGATTTCATTAATATCAAGCATTCAGTTAGTACCTCCTACTAATACTAGGTTTTATATTTATTGTATGGGAACTAGTCTATGAAAGCAAGTGTTAACTTGCCACGTAAAAATTAGACCGAGCCTTCGATAATTGGCCTTATTCGCGGCAGCTTGTCCCAAGTCTCATACTAGTTTGTAACAGCACAATAATGAAAGAATACCTTTAAATTTGTCATCATATAAGGAAAATACCACAGGATTAAGTTCTGTGGTATTTTCCTTATATGTGTCAGTTTTACACAATGAGTCAAAAAAGCCGGCAATTACGCCGGCCTTTAATCGTTTATTCGTGCTCAATCAAATCAATAATATGTGTCCATGTTGACTTTTGAAAAATGTCCGTTGCTTTTCCTTCGCCAATGACACTATAACCAAACATCGCACCAAGAATAACACATGCCACTAATGATAAGGCGATAATTAGGAGTCTAAGCCACAATGGAATAAGGCGAATGCGAATTCTTCTTCGTTTTCCTCCACTGTTTGCTTCTGCTTTCGCTTTTTCCTTCTTTTCTTGCCTTACCTGTTCTCTTGTTTCTGCTACCTTTTGGTTACTATTGTTTAACGACATGTTCTTTCTCCTTCTAACGAATTCCGTTCACAAGTCCCATCATCTGATCTGCAATGCTAACGGATCTGGATTGGAATTGATAGGCACGCTGAGTGTTAATAAGATCGGTCATTTCCTTAGCCATATCGACGTTAGATGACTCTAATGCACCTTGTTGAATCCCAATTTCAGTTCGTAGTGGCCCTACTAAGTCAGTAAGAATGTCATCGACTCCAACATTCAGTTGATCAAAGTTTGTCGGGAGGCCGTATAAATTATTGCCCTTAGCAATCAAAAATTGCGGCTTGTCTACCTGCACCACTCCAAGATTGAACATTTGCGGCAAACCGTTATTCATCGTTACTGTCATTTGCCCCATGCTATCAATGGTAAAATCTTTTGCATCCGCATTTATATAAATGGGATTATTATTTTCATCGACAATCGAATGTCCATCCGCTGTAACTAAAGCAAGCTCATTTTCACTTATTGGTGATAAGTAAAAGGCCCCATTGCGAGTGTATTGTATCTCTGCTCCCGCATCGGTTTGGACTAACACCTTGTACAATTGACCTTCTTTTGTCAAAGCCGTATCAAGAGAACGGTCCGTTGGCTTAATATTCCCCTGCGTCATAACCAATTGTATTTGGGCAAGCTTAGCACCCGTTCCTTGTCGAATCCCATTCGGAGTTAGGCGGTTCACCTCAGCTTGTTCCCTTCTCTGGTTGTTAAACTGCTGATAGATTAACTCTGTGAAAGTCGCTTCTCTCCTTTTGTATCCGTTCGTATCGATATTGGCCATGTTATGAGAGATAACATCCATTTGTTTTTGTAATTGTGCCAATGTGTTCGTTGCTGTTATCATTGTGCGATTCATATGTTTGCCTCCCCTCTTCTTACAGTTCTTCTATTGAATTGTTAGCCAATTCGGCCGACTTCATTCGCTGCTTTTTCCATGCTTTTATCATAAGCTTGCAACACCTTCTGATTAGCCTCAAATGCCCGGTATGCTGTTAACATATCAGTCATCGTCCGACTAACATCAACGTTGGAAGCCTCAAGAAAGCCTTGCTGAATAGAAAATTCTGTACCTGCTACACCTCTAACATCAACAAGCGCTGCCCCCGCTTCATTGCGCAGAAGACCATCGCCTTCCTTTACCATTTGAAAAGGATCTGCAGAATAACCGATCCCTAAAAGGGCCGTTTCACCGGCTGCTCCCTGAACAAGACCATTAGCATCAACTGTAAAATCTTCACTTGATAGTTGAATTCGATTTCCTGCCACATCAAGGACATAATTACCGCTTGCAGTCGTCAAGTAGCCTTGTCCATCCAATGTAAAATCGCCGTTTCTTGTATAGCGAGTTTCTCCAGCTGCATTTTGCACCGTAAAAAAGATTGAACCAGCATACCCTGTCTCTTCATTTTGTGGCATCACGATATCGAGTAAGGCAAGATCCGTTTTTTGCCCCGTTTCGCGTAAATCACCTTGAATAAACTTTGGCATTACCTCTTGCATATAGACACCTGTATTAATCGATCCTACTACATTGCTTCCCGGAAGGTTCAATCCTCTTTCCGTTGGAATTCTCTCCTTATCAAAACGCTGCAACAGCATCTCTGGAAAAGCACGCAGCGATGATTGATCCGCTTTAAATCCCGGAGTATTGGCATTCGCCATATTATTCGTCAACATTTCTGTCCGTCTTTGTTGAGTCAGCATTCCTGATGCAACGGTATAAAAACCTCTAAACATTCGATTCACCTCTTATGTAAGGTCGTTTCATTCACACTCTTCGTCTACATTACAATAAAACCATTCATCTTCTATTATAAAAAAAAATCGGCGAATAAACATTAAAATTTTGTAGAAAAAAGGCAAAAATACGAAAATGGTGACAAGTACCAGTCCTTCCACTGATTCTCATCACCACGTTGGATAGGCGATAGAGTTAGTTAGCTTCTAACTCCGGAAGCCCCCGTTATTTTTGATTTATGCAAAGCGGTAACCTTTGATCTTGTCGATATTGTCAAGCATAATTCCCGTTCCAATAGCGACGCAATCCATCGGATTCTCCGCTACAAGAACTGGAACCTTCAATTCTTCTGCTAACAGTAAGTCAAAACCGTGCAGAAGTGCTCCTCCACCTGTTAGAATCACACCACGGTCGATAATATCGGCTGAAAGTTCAGGAGGTGTTCTTTCGAGAACGCTTTTTGCCGCTTGTACAATGACAGACACAGATTCACGTAAGGCAAGTTCAATTTCCTCGGAATTGACTGAAATCGTTCTTGGCAATCCTGATACCATATCACGACCACGAATCTCCATTGATTCGTTCCGTGCTCCAGGGAAGACCGTACCGATTTGAATCTTAATGTTTTCAGCTGTACGCTCTCCAATTAAAAGCTTGTATTCACGTTTAATATACTGAAGAATTTCACTATCAAATTTATCTCCAGCCATTTTAATGGAAGAAGACGTGACAATATCACCCATGGACAATACAGCTACATCTGTTGTACCTCCACCGATATCTACGACCATATTTCCGCTTGGTTGAAAAATATCCATTCCAGCTCCGATCGCTGCCACTTTTGGCTCTTCTTCTAAATAAACTTTCTTTCCGCCGCTTTTTTCCGCCGCCTCTTTAATTGCCTTTTGTTCTACGCTTGTAATGTTTGTAGGGCAGCAAATTAAAATTCGGGGCTTCGAAAGGAAACCTTTCACATTGAGCTTGTTAATAAAGTGTTTAAGCATGGCCTCCGTCACATCAAAATCGGCAATGACGCCATCCTTCAATGGACGAATGGCAATGATGTTGCCCGGGGTACGCCCGACCATACGTCTTGCTTCCTCACCAACTGCTAAAACTTTATTATTGTTCTTATCAATTGCGACCACTGATGGCTCATTTAAAACGATGCCTTTCCCTTTTACGTGAATCAATACATTTGCTGTTCCTAAATCAATTCCAATATCCCTAGCAAGCATTCCCAAAAATCCTCCTTGAAAAAATGATCCATATCTATTTCTAAATGCAATTAAATCACTCATTCTCCTGATGTTATTACTTTTTTTAATGTAGTCTACCCTAATTTTCAATTCTACCATATTTGACTAAAATATCGTAGTAATTTGTCAAATTTTGAGGGATTTTTAATTTATTTGTCATTATTTCAAGGAATTGTTGAAAAAAGGATCATTTACTTAATGGGTTCACTTTCTAGCTCTTCTTTCTTATACTTCAATTTTGTAGCTTCTCCACCACGCAAATGGCGAATAGATTTATGGTAATCTAAAATTTCTTTCACTTCATTTGCAAGCTCTGGGTTTATTTCAGGTAGCCTTTCTGTTAAATCCTTATGGACTGTACTTTTGGATACGCCAAACTCTTTCGCAATTACGCGAACCGTTTTTTTCGTCTCCACGATATACTTTCCAATCTTGATAGTTCTCTCTTTGATGTAATCGTGCACACCACTCGCCCTCCCTAAATTGGATGTGAGAAGTGTGAAATGAGACTCGCTTTCTCGCTTCATCAAGTACTGCTTATCCGCATCGTGTAAAAGGATGCGTCAGAAAGCCATTTGCCCTCTGGTTATCAGGAAATATACATGACCCCAACTATATATCCAATTTTCATTCTCAAACGATTGCTCACCTCAAACACTCTCTTTGTAAGGTTTGTAACAGTTTATTAGCTTGGATAACGGAATATGCACGAAAACCGTAATAAGGACAAGATATATGCTATTTTTTTTGAAAAATTTGATAACATCAGCAGCAAAAGCGCGGGATGCTTCGAAACCATAAAGCTCAAACCATGTTTTTGCAAAGTTGTTTTCCTTTGTGTTCTCCTCCCATCCAAACTTAAAAAACATAAGGGAGACCATGTTTGTGCCAGTCATGAAAAAGTTATCTACAACGATATCTTCTTCTAACAGCTAGACTATATATGCAACCACACACGAAGCATAACGAAACCTTTCCCCGCCATTTTTGCATGTGTAAAGATTAAAGCACTTCTATTTTCTTTGTTGCATCCATCAATTCGCCCCATGTAGTATAACCACGTTGTTTAAATTGCCAAAGTAGTTCAACGAAGAGGTACGCCGTCGTTAATGCATCACCTAATGCGGTATGACGCTCGTAAATTCTTGTACCAAAAATTCTCGCATACCGTTCTAAATCTCTCATATCATAGGAAGGGGCAATAAATCCAATTAAATCAAGAGTATCAATTGTATATAAATGTTTTAAATTAAATTTTTCTCTTTTTAATTCTGTTTTTAACACAAGGGCATCAAAACTAATATAATGTCCGATGAGACAAACCGTCTCTTCCGATTCGACAAAGTCGAAAAAGCGTTCTATCGCCTGTAACGCGGTTGGCGCATTCTTTACTTTTTCGTCTGTTATCGACGTTAACTCAGTTATTTCCCGAGAAATTTGTCGCTTTGGATTCACATATGTTTGAAAAACTTTATCCTCACAAACATTAAAACCTTCAATCGTCACTGCCCCTATCTCAATTAATCGGTCTCCTGAAGATACGAGAAAACCTGTCGTCTCCGTGTCGAAGACAATAAATTTTAAGCTTTCTAACGGAGAAGCTAATGGAATATCACGATAGATTAAAGGGCAGGAAATATTTCTTCGTTGAAAAAACATATAACCTCCTTGATTATTAAAGCGAAAAATGATTGAAAACAAGAGTTTGCAGTTCTTTTAGGGTTTTAAGACTTAAAATCAATTCCTTCTTTTCACGTGAAGATAATTTTCTAAATTGAAGAACGGAAGTTGGTTCCTCACCTTTTTTCACTTGCTCCCAACGCTGCTTAACATATAGGGACAGAACCTGATTTACCGCTTCCTGTAAATCACGAGAGAAACTTTGAGAAATGACGCCCCTTTCTGTCAGCATTGCCATTTTTTCAAAGGAGGTTCCTGATGAGCCTCCATGTAATAAAACAAGAATTTGCAGGCTATGATGATAAGGGAACAAGACAGATTTTTTTATATCAAGTTGTTTTCTTTCTATCCGAAATAGTGCTCGAAATGGCTGTTCAAGTGTGGAAATCGGATGTTCTCTTTCTACTTGTGCCAACCGGTAGAGAAAGATTTTTGCTTTTTCTAGCAAATGGGTCATCATGTTGTCAAATTGACGGTGAAGCTCTCTATTGCCTTCTATGAAACGATGGGAAAAAAAGTTTTGTGCAAGCAGTAGGTTATCGCGAGTTGATTGCAAACTCCATGTTCGTAGCCGTTCCTCCCAATCCGCAATGCTTCCCCTCCACTGTGCTTCACTGCACATCATCAATCCTTGGCAACGGGCATAACCGGCCTTTTCCATATAGAGTGTAATTTCCTTCCCTAATAGTTGGTAATACTCATGTTCATCCCCTTCATAAACAAGGAAATGGTCTTGATCAGTTAAAATAAATTGCTCGCCGCGGCCACTGCTTCCCATTTGATAAAAGGCAAAGCTGCCTTTCGCCTTATAGCCCTTCTTCTCAAGCTTTTTAATGGCCAGGTCAATAAGGCGAATGACTAAGCGGTCATATAGTTTTGTGACAATATCTAAAGTTCGTTGAATCGGAATCTTCTCTCGTAAAAGAATATCCAATACAGTATAAATAGCATTTTTTATATGACCTATATTGGATTCATCTGCTTCTGTAATTTGTTTAATCGTCTTCATGACACTTTCGTTTTCTTTTCGCAGTAAATCAGATAAGGTGACAATTCCAACGACCTCATCTTCCTCTATAACTGGTAAGTGCTTTACTCCCTTTAACAGGATGAGTGAAAGAGCATCATCATAATATGCTGTTTTGGCTATCGTTATCGGATCCTTCGTCATTATCTCAGCAACCGCTTCCGTTAACGCCACTCCCTCAGCCACTACTCGTGACACCATATCTCTTTCTGTAATGATTCCTCTTAGCTTTTTGTGATCCATTACAAGGACGGAACTCGTCTTTTCTTCATGCATTTTTTTAGCGGCAGCTGCGATCGTCGTATCCGAGGGCACTGCGATCACTCGCTCCGTCATCACATCCTGAACTTTAGCCATGTAAGAGTGGTGCTCAGCGCCAGCCTGCGCTGTTTTGATTTGTTCAGCCAGTGACGCATATACATCACGTAATCGGACTGCTACCTGTGTTAATAAATAATCGCGAACATAAGGATCATCCCATCTTCGCGCAATGACAATGAATGGAATATGCAGTGCTTTAACGCTAGTGAGCGCACGTACTTCAATGGTCACCTCTTCTTTCGGCAGACGGGGAACACCAAGAAAGTCAGCTAAGCTGGAAAAGCCAATCAATTCCCCCTTTTGAACAATCTCTAAAACCTCATGCTCCTCATTAATCTCGTTCTCAATATAAACTTCCACCGTACCTTCTAAAATTAAAATTAGCCCCTCCCGATGTCGATCTTTACGGAGAAGCACTCTTTCCTTCTCATATTCCCTATACGTACAGTCTTCAATAAGAGAAAGGGCCGTGCCAACCTCCACCCCTTGAAAAAAGGGGTGGGACTGCACAGCCTCGAACAATTGCTTAACCTTGTTTTGGTTCTCCATCATGCATCCAAACCTCGCCATCTTTATAAACCATTTGCTCTGGATAACGTAAATTGATTACCTCATCCTGAAGCTTTTGCGCTGGTGCTTCAGTTGATAAGGAAACAATAATATTGGCTAAAAATCCTGCTGCTGCTCCAAAAACTCCAGCACCTGTATCAATAATTCCTAGAATCGTAAAGCCACCATATTTGGCTGCAAATATATAGCCTAAAGTAACGGCTAATCCAATTAATAAACCAGCAATAACACCTTTTGTATTAGAACGCTTCCACCAAACACCAAGCACCAGTGCTGGGAAGAAGGTTCCGGAGGCAATGGCAAAGGCCCATGCGACAATTTGCGTGATCACCCCTGGTGGATTCAATGCAATCAGTCCGGCAAATAATGTTGCCACAACAATTGACCAACGAGCCACTAATAGACGATTTTTCTCAGACGCCTGTGGCTTCCACACGCGATAGTAAATATCGTGAGCGAAGGATGAAGAGAGTGAAATCATCAAACCACCAGCAGTTGAAAGAGCAGCCGCCATTGCCCCGGCAGCTACAAGTCCGATGACAAAAACACCTAAATTAGCAATCTCCGGAGTCGCCATTACGACAATATCATTCGCAATGACAAGCTCGCTCCATTGCAAAATTCCATCGTTATTGGTATCCGCTACTTGAAGCATCCCTGTATCTACCCAAGATTTCGTCCAAGCTGGAAGCTGACTGATTTGACTGCCTGCTACTTGTGTCATGAGGATAAAACGAGAAAAAGCTGCATAAGCAGGTGCTGATAAATAAAGAAGACCGATAAACAGCAATGCCCATGCTCCAGACCAACGAGCCGCCTTCATGGTCGATACTGTATAAAAACGAACGATGACATGTGGCAATCCAGCCGTTCCAGCCATTAATGTAAACATGAGCGCAAGAAACTGCCACTTCGTTCCATTCGTAAACGGAGCAAAATATTCGGAAATACCAAGCTCACGGTCAAGTTCTCCTAACTTGCCGACCACTTCACCATAAGAAATCCACGGTATAGGGTTGCCGGATATTTGCAAGGACATGAAAATAATTGGAACTAAGTAAGCGGTGATTAAAATTAAGTATTGCGCAACCTGCGTCCACGTAATCCCCTTCATTCCGCCGAAGGCCGCATAAATTGCAATAAGCACAACCCCGATCATCGTGCCCACTTTGGCGTCAATTTCGAACAGACGGCCAATGACAACACCCGAGCCTGAAAGCTGTCCAATCGAGTACGTAAAACTGATAATTATCGTACATACTGCCGCAATCACACGAGCAGAATGGCTATCATAACGGTCGCCAATAAATTCTGGCACTGTATATCGGCCATATTTGCGCAACTGTGGAGCTAGTAAAAATGTAAGAAATAAATACCCACCGGTCCAACCCATAATATAGGCTAACCCGTCATAACCGAGTACCATAACTGTTCCGGCCATTCCAATAAAGGAAGCAGCACTCATCCAGTCTGCCCCGATCGCCATCCCGTTAAAAATTGGTGGAACACCGCGTCCTGCAACGTAAAAATCCGATGTTGCCTTTGCTGTATTATAAACAGCTATTCCAATATATAATGCAAAAGTGGCTAATATAATCGCTAACGAGACAATAAATTGTCCATCCAAATGATTTCCCCCCTACAATAGCACTAACGGCTACTTGTTGATGATTCATTTTTATATTCTTCTCCCAATCGACCATCCCCATTTGATTTGATTGGAAAAGCGCCTTTAATGCTCTAACGTTGAGCCTGAACTAATTTGCTCATTTTTGCTTTCATCAATACCATACTTTTGATCAATTTTATCTCCAAGCTTGGCATTTACAAACAGCAGGATAATAAAGGTTAAGATAGCACCTTGTGCTCCCATATAGTAATGAAGTGGGAAGCCAATAAAAGTAATCGTACTCAACGGCTCAGCGAATAAGACCACACCGTAAGAAACCATAAACCAAACGATAAAATAAATAATGATGTTGCGGTTTTTCTCTCGAAAATAACGATCGGCTACCGCCTTATCGATTTTCTTCATTTTTTCACCTCCAAGATTATTCCCCTTCAATATATACCGTAAAATGTGCCCGACTTCCCCCTGTTGTTTATCCCTCCTTCTTTTTTCATTTTGCTTTGTTAAGCAACATCGTTGAGCAACCGATCTTTGGCTCATTCCGTGTCAGTTTTGTACGTCTTTTTGTCGTGCTGAAAGGTACTCTGAATGAGGAAACAAAAATTCTCTATCTCTGTAAGGAATTCAAAGAAAATGAACCAAAAATCAACACTGGCCTTTAACAAAGCCTATATAATTCTTCAAAAGCATTTTAAAGCGCTTTCAAAGCAATTACTTTTTTTAAATACCTTTAATTCAAGCTAAAAATAAACTTCAGTGTATCGATGAATGGTAAGGGAACTAAGGCGACTTGAATAATGAAATAGACGATGATGGATAGGAATGGAATGACTAGGAAGATGGTTTTTTTCTTACGTAAAGCCAATATTAAACAAATAGCTGTCAAGGCAATGAACAAATAAAACGCCATCAAATTCCCCCTTTTCTTTCTTGAAATGATCTTTTTATTAACAGATTATTAACTAAAAGTTTAGGATAGATTAAATATTAAGAAAATTTCGTAATATCATTATCTATTTAAATGGTTTCGAGGTCAAGCAAAAACTTGTAAAAAAATTGTCAAATTTTAAAGCAGGTATTAAAACAAGGTCCTATTACGGAACCCGAAATTTTCAAGCTTGTGTAACTTGGACTTCTGGACTAATCGTAGCCCATGCGGCTAAAAGCAAAAAACCCGCCAAGGGCGGGTCAAAATGACAAATTGTCTTATGCATCAGTAGAATTTGTTGTTTCTGCTTCTTCATCATCAGAAGATGCACCATCTTCTTCTGTTGAATCATTGCTATCTTCTTCAGCTTCATCTTCTGTTGAATCATTGTTATCCTTTTTTTCATCGTTGTCAGGATTCGCTTTTTCCTCTTCAGAAGCTCCCGTCGATTCATCAGCCTTTCCGCTGTCATCAACATTCTCTGTTATGTCCGCTTCTTGTAGAGCACTTAATGGCTTATTGAAATAATCAAGAGGATTGACAGCTATTCCATCCTTGCGAATTTCGAAATGCAGATGGGTACCAGCTTCTTCGTTATACAAGCTTTTTCCTGCTTTTGCAAGCGTCTGTCCTTGGTCTACTTGGTCGCCAACCTTCACATCAATATCGGTTACAGATTGATATTGTGTTACAATACCTTTGTCATGCTCGATTTCGATTACGTTTCCTAATAAAGCATCTTCTGCAACATTGGTTACTTTACCACTTAATGCGGCTACAACATCAAACGATTCACCGTTTTCCATCGTAATGTCAATACCGGTATTCGGATGATACGTATTATTATAGAACACCAATGCCGCTTCCTGTTTGTCTTCCGAAGCATCGAAGTCATAAAATTCTTTTTGAATGACTACAGAATCCGGATCCATAACAGGCATTGCAAAATTTTCCATTGATCTGTTAACTTCCAAAGCAGGTTCATCATATTTGCTTGAAAGATCAGTAGCCTCGTAATCGATTTGATCATCTGTTGCACTATTGTTACTGTTTTGGAACCAAAGAACCGCGGTTAGAATGATTGCAGCACTTGCAATATAAACGCTTGGGTACACCCAACGCTTTTTCATGAAGCGCTTAATCTTTGAACCTTGAGAAGATTGTTTCTTTTCTTCCTCTCTCATTTATCATCACCTCAGCAATCATTCTGAACAGATCATGATAAATATATACATTTCGAAAAAAATTTTTTTAATCTTATTTTTCGACAAAGAGATTGGAATTATACAAGGAAATGAAAAAAAGTTTTAAAAAATATTTATTTTATGTGATCGAGCTAAATTTATTAAAGGGGAAATCTTTCTTGCAAAGCACTTTAAAATGGTTCATTCGTTTTTTACCTTTTGTTTACATGATGATGATTTGGATGATGTCGAGCATGCCAGCAAACGCGATTGTCGAGCTGCCACATTCATCGACAGATCGCTTTATAAAAGAGTCGCTACACTTAGTAGAATTCGCGATTCTCTATTTACTATTGGTCGCTGCACATCTAACAACGGGAAAGTTTTCGCTGCGCTGGAGCATTATTTTTGCCGTCATCGCTTCTTTATACGGTTTGGTTGACGAGATACACCAATCTTTCGTTCCTGCTCGCTCCGCAACGGTAATTGATGTAGTTAAAGATGTTATCGGAGTCATAGTCGCTGCCTATTTTGTTCACCGTTCTTATCATAAGCATAAGTTCGAACGAATCCAAAAATATTTTTCATAAGCTCCTCGGCAGCGTTAAAATCTCGAAAATTAGGAACAGACACCATAAAACCGAGCACCCTTTTCGAGTACTCGGTTTCTGCTTTTATTTACTTGCCGTGATTTTCGTGAGCAATGTTTTCGTCGTGTCAATTGTTGCTCCACTATAATAGTGTTCAACGATTTCCTTATAGGTTTTCCCCGCCTTCGCCATTTCATTGGCACCAAACTGACTCATTCCTACTCCATGCCCGAAGCCTTTCGTATTGATCACGATATTGTCGCCTTTTCTCTCCCATGTAAAATCAGATGATTTTAAATCTAGTTTAACCCTGATGTCCTTGCCCGTTAATATTTTTCCGTTGATATCGACCTTGCCAACACGGTTTCCTTTTGTCTTCTCAATAATTTTTCCTACTTCAGAAGCATCTGTTAATTGAACACCTAACTTTTTCTCAAAGTCGGCGACAGAAATAATTTTTTGTCCATTAAATTTTTCTGTATTCACGTCCCACGGACTTTCTACACTTTTTAGGTATGGAAGCGGGCTGCTCCAATAATCTTCTGAGTTTTCTGTGTAACCATTACTTGTGGAGAAAAAAGCAGCATAGATCGGTTTGCCATCGTAGGTTAATACTTGACCACTCGTTGCCGCAACGGCCTCTTTAATTTTCTTCATTCTCCATTGGTAATCCTTATTCCACTCTTTTCTTAATTCTTCATCACTTTTAAAAACCTGGTGATTCTCTGTATCTGTTACATCTGCTCCTTCAGGAACCCCTAATTTTTCACCGCTCATTAAATGATAAAGGTAATAGGTTCTTGCTGTAAGAGCCTGGGCTTTTAAAGCCTCTAATTCAAAATCAGTCGGCATTTCTGCCGCCACAACACCTGCAATATAATCCTCTAATGGGAGGTTTTCAATTTTTTCTTGGCCTACACGGTAGACAGCCACCTCAACGTCAGGCTGATCAGCAACTGCCTCTGTTTCTTTTAATGTTAGTTCTTCTCCTAATTTCCCTGTTGTTTTTTCCATAAATGGGAGGACGAGTAAAGTCGGAATCATGAGGGTGACAGCAAATAATACAGCAGCTAAAACTACGATTGGTTTCATTTTTAACATTCTTCTTGAGCCTCCATATGTAAGTTTCGTTAGAGTAGAAGTACTCTCCATTCATACATATGGGGGTGGACAAGCTAATATGTACAAATTTTTAAACCCTTATAAAAAATTAGGGGGAAAATGCATAACTTTTTCACTCATAAACCAAAATAGTCTATGTTGTTATTTAGAGCAAGGATCGCCTTCGGAACAACTCTCGCGAGAATGCTTTCCTTTGTGCTTCTGAAACTTGCGGAAAATCTCATTGGGGTTTTTCCGTTCATGGCCCAGACGTTAACTACGATAAAAAAACCGCAAAAATGGAATTCCATTTCACGGTTTTTGTTTTTATTATGCATTTAAGTCAGCAACAAACGCTTTCGGAAAGGATGGCGTTTCTTCCACTGCTGAAACTCGTTCAATATCGGCACCTAACGCAGCGAGCTTTCGATGGAAGTCAACGTACCCCCGATCAAGATGCTTTAATTCTGTCACTCGAGTCACACCGTCTGCCACTAATCCGGTCAAAATGAGAGCAGCAGCAGCACGGAGATCTGTGGCAGCTACTTCTGCACCTTGTAAATTACACGGTCCGTTTAAAATGACAGAACGACCCTCAATTTTAATATCGGCATTCATTCTGCGGAATTCCTCCACATGCATGAAGCGATTTTCAAATACGGTCTCTGTGATCATACTTGTTCCATTTGCATGTAATAGCAAAGCCATCATTTGTGATTGCATATCTGTTGGGAAGCCAGGATGCGGCATTGTCTTAATATCAACTGCCTTAAGCTTCTCAGGGCCAATAACCCTTAGGCCGTCTGCTTCCTCTTCAAACATAACACCCATCTCTTCCATTTTTGCAATAAGAGATGTTAAATGTTCTGGAACTGCACCTCTCACTAATACATCTCCTCCGGTAATAGCCGCTGCAACCATAAATGTTCCAGCTTCAATCCGATCAGGAATAATTGTGTGATCAGCACCAAATAGAACGTCAACACCTTCAATGCGAATCGTTCCAGTTCCAGCGCCACGTACTTTTGCACCCATTTTATTCAAGAAGTTAGCTAAATCAACAATTTCCGGTTCTTTGGCAACATTCTCGATGATCGTAGTACCTTGTGCTAAAGTAGCAGCCATCATAATATTTTCTGTAGCACCAACACTTGGAAAGTCCAAGTAAATCTTGGCACCTTGTAATCGGCCATTTGATTCTGCTTCAATAAAGCCATTTCCCACTTTGACCGTTGCACCCATCGCTTCGAAGCCTTTTAAATGCTGGTCAATTGGTCTCGATCCAATCGCACAACCGCCAGGAAGTGCCACACGAGCACGGCCATTTCTTGCAAGTAATGAGCCCATTACTAAAACTGAAGCACGCATTTTACGAACATATTCAAATGGTGCCTCGACTTTTAACTCTCTAGATGCATCGACAGTGACTTCATTATTTTTAAACGTCACATCGGCGTTTAAATAGCGTAATACCTCATTGATCGTGTATACATCGGAGAGAGTTGGCACATCACGAATTACGCTTTTTCCGTCACTTGCTAATAATGATGCGGCAATAACTGGCAAAACTGCATTCTTTGCTCCTTCAACTTTAACAGAACCGCTTAGCCTTCTACCGCCGCGGACGATGATTTTTTCCAAGTGTATTCCCCTCCGCGTCCAATTTCTCTATATTAATATTCAATCGTTATGATTGGTGTGCCAACTACAAGGGTAGTCTTTGCGCCCAATCCTGTAGTTCGGATTCCAAGTTGTAAATTCATATCCTGATTATTCGTTGTTAACTCATTAGTAAATTTTGGTGAATAAGCAGATGTCGAGATAAAATCTGTTTCTTTTAGTGATTCAATTTCTGTTGCCTCAAACTTGTCAAGTAGTCGATTTACAGTAAAAGGCAAAGACGTAATTATCTTATCATTGAAATCACCTTTTACACAAGTGAAAATTGTGGGTTTTTCTCGAAATATGTCAGATAAGAGTGCATTAAGGTCCTCTTTTATAAATTGCTCTGTTTTTCGCGTAAAATTCTTGCCTTGGATTTCATAAATAATGTAAGTTTGTGGGTTTTGATCTGTGAGGGTAGATAAAATCTGAATGTTCTCTTCCATTGTTTGATTCGATGTTTTGCTCGCTTTTGCTTCCCATTTTTCAGAATCAGAATTAATCTCCCATGTCCAATCTGTAAAGACGTTCTGGAGGTGTCGAACAAGATCCTGAATATCCTCTGGGCTGTTTGCCGTTATTTTTTCTCTTGCATGTAAAGACCATTCATTAATATCTATATTCTCACCCTTTAAAACTGTCACTATTGATAAAAGGTCGTGCATATTTTTGGTATTTGCGAATTTTTCCCCAGCCTGAACAAAAGTAACTCCTATGATTACAACTACGGCAATAAACGCCATCCAATTTCTCTTCATCTTTTAATTCCTCCCCTTAGTACCATTGTTACCAAGAAGAGAATAAGCATACTGAAGAGTTATCGTCACTTTTTGACAAATATGCAAGCTTTTAAAAATGACGTATGGATTATATTCCCACGAAGGTTGTTTCTTTTTTCATTCACCTAAGTATCACAGGATGGCTTAGTATGTTTAATTTATCACACAAGGAGAATTGTATCGAATAATCTCATAAATAAAAAAGGCAAGATGACCTATCTTTTGTAAGATTATTTCCCCATTTATCCAAGCTTAAAGGCCTGTTTTGAAAAATATTTTCCAATTAGGCGGTCTTCTGTCATGTTTTTTTCGAGAAAAGGTTTCCATGATTTATGTTTGATTTGCCCTGTCTAAAATTGCTCAAGTATGAACATTTTTTACATTACTGAAAAATCATTGGCAGCTGCTGGGACCATAATAGGTAATCCAGGAAAAAATTGCTTACACTAGAACCAATAATAATCGACAATAATATAAATAATACTCGTGCTTGAAAAACATGGTTTGCTCGCAAAAATTTATCAAAATTTAAGCTCTGCAAAGCCCACCAAGCTAATGCAATAAAACAAAGGTGTGAAATAATACTGATAAGTGCTTGGTGCCCAAATCCTGAAGTCATGGACTACTCCCCCTTCTTTATCAAGCTAGCATACATCGTTCACATTCGCAAACGCACCCTTCTATTTGACGTTTATGTTACAAAAAGGTTTCAGTTATTTTTATTTTTTACAAAATTTATTTTCGATCCTATTTTTACTGTTGTCCTCATATAGGAGGCAATGTTTGTCGATACTTGGCGAAAGCAAGATGGAGCAGGTACTCTTAGCCGTTCGATAATGAATAGCTTAATTATTGCAGGCTTGTTTGAGAATTGACTTTTAAGAGATGTATTCAATCGAAAGTCTTTTGGAATTCAGCTCTGTTTTTTCTTTCTATTTTTTATTGGACCGAGGAGCTTGGGAATTTTTAAGATTGTCCTGAACCATTGGGTTGGTTGGACTCCATTGCTTGAGGGTTCTGTTTTTCTGTCCGTTTAAGCACTTTATTTAAGCTCTGCTCCTCTTATATCTTCTCTTCGTTTTACCCGATTCGGACTGGAGCTCAGGGGCTTCTCAGCTCTGTTCAGAGTGGCTCAGCAAGATCTTCAGTGCTTCTTTCCTCCGTCCAAATACACACTCTGTAAGGCCTTCTGTTCTTCTTCTCTCCTCCCGGAATGCCGTACTCTGCCAGAACTCTCCTCTGACCGAACACCCCGCTCTAAAAGGACTTGAACACTTCAACTAACTATACATGAGTAGGTACCTGAACTTAACTGTATTAAAGTTTGACTCGCATAACCATTTTTCCTCTCTCCATTTTCTCTTACATCAGACAGTTGCTAATGTTCGTCAACATGAAAAAGAAGGGGCCCCCTTCCCCTTCTTTTTCGTGTTCTATTATTATAAATCCCCTTGTTCTTTTTCTGATTCCCCCAAATCAGAAAATACCCATTATTGAAAACCACCAAAATTGGTGTGGAAGAAATCAAGCGCCGTGTTTGGAAATAGTCCAAATGCAATCGTTGCGAGGACACATATTCCAATTGCTACGCCAATGCCAACCGGTATTTTCTTTTTTTCTACTTCCCCATCTACCGGAGATGGTCTAAAGAACATTTGCGTTAAAATGCCAAAATAGTAGAAATAAGAAACAACTGTTGTGGCAATCATTAGTGCTGCAAGAATATAGTGTGCCGGTTCTGATATTAACGCTCCCATGAAAATGTTTAGTTTTCCGATAAACCCTGCGGTTCCTGGAATACCTGCCAGTGAAAGGATAAATACTCCCATTGCGACAGCGAGCCATGGTGTACGTTTGTACATTCCTGCAAATTGGGCAATATCCTCGTTGTCGTTATTCGCTGTCATTAATTGAATGACAGCAAAGGCTCCTACGTTCATGAAGAGATATGCCCCTAGATAGAACCAAATGCTCTCGAACATAAAGACCGACATCGAAGTGACAGCAACTAATAGATAACCGGCGTGAGCAATACTAGAATATGCGAACAGCCGTTTAATATTGCGCTGACGCAAAGCAATAACATTTCCAACAACCATCGTGACACCTGCTAGAACAGCAATGAAATCCTGCAGCTTGAACAGCAGCGGTGTAACTGAATCAACACCAGTAGCTCCTGCCTGCGTATTGGAAAACACGATGACAACCATTCGAATTAAAATGACAAATCCTGCTGTTTTTGACACAACACTTAAGAAAGCTGTAACAGGAGTTGCCGCCCCTTGGTAAACGTCCGGTGCCCACATATGAAACGGAGCTGTGGCCAGCTTAAAGGATAAACCAACTAGAAGCATGAAAAAGGCAATCCCCATTAAATAGCTGTATTGAGAATTATTCAATTGCGGTAGAACATTTGTCATTTCCGCTAGATTCGTCGTTCCGGTAATCCCGTAAAGATAGCTCATTCCAAAAAGAGTAACGGCTGTGGCAATGCTCCCATTAATGATATATTTCATTGCTGATTCATTTGATGGCAGATGCTTCTTCCGAATTCCTGCTAAAATGTAGGAAGAAAGGGAAAGAAGCTCTAGACCAACAAACAACGTAATTAAATCACCACTTGAGGACATGATCATCGTACCAAGCAAACCAGCCAATAATAGGTAGTAAAATTCCCCTTTAAACTCTTCCATTCCTTCTTTTGGTCTGTAGCCTATCGCAAGGAGCATAATTAGAGCCGCTCCGATGAGCAAAAGAAGCTTGAATACTTTCGCAAATGCGTCTAGCTTAAATGTATCGTATAAAATGGTGACCGTATCTACGGCAAATAAATTCATTAACGCTGCAAGTGCTGCAAGTATACCCGCAAAACCAATCCAGCCAAGAATCCTTCTATCAAAGCGCTTCGGTGCGAAAAGGTCTACTATCGATAAAATGGTCGCAACTCCCAAGATGATAAATTCTGGAGCCATCGCTCCCCATTGATATGATAAAAGCGTATCTAGATCCATCTCATCAACCCCCTAACCCAAGCATGATAGTTTCAAGTGTGGAATGGAGCGGATCGCTTAGTACACTTGGGTACACACCAATCAAGATAATTAGCGCCAACAGCGCAACAACTGGAATAAATTCAACTGACTTTAAATCAGACACCGCTATAAAATCACGGTTGGCTTTTCCATAGGTCATACCAAGGACAGCTCGGAGTAAATAGACAGCCGTGATAATAATCCCGATACAGCCAATGGCAGCGAGGATTGGCATTTCCTCAAACAATCCGAGAAAGGCCATAAACTCACTAACAAAACCGGACATTCCCGGCAGACCTAACGACGCCAGAGCACCGGCTAACAAAAAGCCTGCAGTAAGCGGCATCCCCTTCGCCATCCCACCAAGATTTGCAATCGTCGATGTATGGAATCGCTCGTAAAAGACTCCTACTAAGAAGAAAAGAAGGGCGGAGATCAATCCGTGTGAGACAACTTGGAAAATGGCTCCCTGAATGCCTGCTTCATTGAGAGCTCCTAAACCAATCAGTACAATTCCCATATGGGATATAGACGAGTAAGCAAGAACCATTTTAAAATCGCTTTGCTTAAAGGCAAGAAATGCCCCGTATAAAAGGTTCACAACTCCCAGTACGGCAAGTAGTACGGCGATAGATTTGAACTGTTCCGGGAAAATCCCCATTCCGAAACGGATCAAACCGAAGGCACCAATTTTCAATAAAATTCCTGAGTGTAACATCACGATCGCTGGCGGTGCCTGAACGTGAACCCGCAGCATCCATGTATGCAACGGAAAGATTGGCAGTTTTACACCAAAAGCAATAAGAAGAGCAATGAGCAAGCCAAATTTCAACGTCTCAGAAAACGGCGCAACTGTATTTGCATTCTCTACGGCCATCAGCTGTGCCAGTGCGTCATAATTTGCTGTTCCTGTTCTTGCAAACAGAACCATGATCACGATTAAAAGGATGGCCGACCCTAAGCCGTTATAGATTAAATAACTATAGGCTGCTTTTTCCTTTTCGAAATAACCCCATTTTCCAATTAGGAAAAACATCGGGATCATCGTAATTTCAAAAAAGATGAAGAAAAGAATTAAGTTTTGTGCAGCAAATACTCCAAGCATCCCTACTTCTAATAAAAGGAATAACATGAAGTAGCCTTTCCATTCTTTTTTAATATGAACGGAGGCAATGGCGGCAAGTGTAGAAATAACTGCCGTTAAGACGATTAATACTAAGGAAAAACCATTTAAGCCTAATTCATAGTCAATTTTAAATAAGTCAAAGACCTCATAATCTCCAAAGCGAATCCACTCGATTTGAATATCATATTTCTTTAAATGATCGCTCCCACCAATAAAGGCAACAAGCGCTAGCACAAGAGCAGGGAGAGTTGCTAAGAATCCAACTGTTTTAATTGCTACTTCTTGTGTTTTTGGCATAAGAGCAAGTACAGCTATTCCTAATAGAGGGGAAAACACTAGGATAGAAAGAAAATATTCGTTCATTTTAAGTACCCCCCTGTTAAGGCAAAAATCACAATCAGGACAGCTAATCCAACAAAGGCCACTGTTCCATATGCTTGTACTTGGCCGTTTTGAATTTTCGAGCCAATGATGCCAAGCCCGTGAACGATTCCAGCCACCAGCTTCACTAGCCCTTCGACAATGAATGTTTCTATAAAGCTGAGAATTGCTGTGAGGCCTTTCGTTGCTTTCACTACGGTTAATTGATAAAACTCATCAATATAGTATTTGTTATACAGCACATTGTACGTAAGTGGCATTCTTACCGTCAGCCAGTCTCTTTGAATTGATTTTTTACCATATATGAGCCATGCTAAATAAATTCCAAGTAGTGAGACAACTGTTGCCACAATCATAATCCAGGCTGGACCTTCAATATGACCATGACCCAATGCTTCATTATCAGCAACAAGCCAGTCTCCAAGGAAGGTACCAAACCATGGCGTATTCACATAACCCGCTACAATTGCTAAAATTCCAAGAACGATCATTGGAAACGTCATGACAGATGGTGACTCGTGGACTTCCTTCTGCTTGCTGCGGGCATCCCCTGTAAAGACCATAAAGAATAGGCGGAACATGTAGAACGCGGTGAAGAATGCAGCAATGACAGCTAACCAGAACAGAAAGGTATTCCCGTGAACCCAGGTTGAAATTAAAATTTCATCCTTACTAAAGAACCCAGAGAATAACGGAACCCCGCTAATCGCTAGCGTTCCAATTAAGAATAACGGCGCCGTAAGCTTCAGTTTTTTCCAAAGACCGCCCATTTCCTCTATATTTTGCGTGTGTACCGCATGAATGACACTACCAGCAGCCAAGAACAGCAATGCTTTAAAAAAGGCATGTGTCATTAAATGAAAGACACCAGCAACATAGCCAGCTGATCCTAAGGCCAGCATCATATAGCCAAGCTGACTGACAGTGGAGTAAGCTAGTACTCTTTTAATATCCTTTTGCACTAAACCGATACTCGCTGCCAAAATAGCAGTGAATGCCCCGATGATGGCAATCGTCATTAGTGCAGCCTCACTTGCTGCAAAAAGCGGGAATAATGCCGCTACTAAATAAACACCGGCGGCAACCATTGTCGCAGCATGGATTAAAGCAGAAACTGGCGTCGGACCTTCCATTGCGTCAGGTAGCCAAGTGTGCAACGGAAATTGACCTGATTTTCCCACCGCCCCGACAAAAATCAAGATAGCAGTAAGGGTAATCATTCCTGCTGAAATCGCGCCTTCATCTACTGCTTGGAAAATCGCATCATACTCAAAGCTTCCAACTTGCCAGAATAATAGAATCATCCCGATCAGCAAGCCGACATCACCGATGCGCGTCATGATGAATGCTTTTTTGGCAGCAGCCTTTGCCTCCTCTTTATAAAAATAAAATCCGATTAAGAGGAAGGAACCTGCTCCCACTAACTCCCAGAAAATATAAGTTTGCAATAAATTAGGGGATACAACCAGCCCCAACATCGCAAATGTAAACAGCCCTAAATAGGCATAAAAAATGTGAAACCGCCCATCTCCATGCATGTAGCCCTTTGAATAAGTATGTACGAGAAAGCTAACAAGCGATACGATGACGAGCATTAACGCATTTAATTGATTGACTTCAAAACCCGCTGTTAATTGAACATCCCCTATTGTAAGCCATGTCACTTCGGCTTTATAAGTCGGGTGGTTGAAGCGCTCAAACAACACCACCAAAGAGTAGACCAAAGATGCAAGTGTGAGCACCATTCCGATGTACGCACTATTTTCCTTTAATCTCCTCCCAAATAGAAGAAGGAACAAAAATGATAAAAGCGGGAAAAGCGGTATGATCCATGCATTCTCCATCAATATCACAATCCCCTTTTTAGAACGCGTTTGTTCTCACGCGTTTGATTGAGGCCCGCATTTTACGCGGGTCGTGTAACAGATTATTAGTTTTTCATTGTATCCATTTCATCGATATTGACTGTTTTACGATTGCGGTAAAGGGCGATTAAGATCGCGAGACCAACGGCAGCTTCTGCCGCTGCAACAGCAATGGTAAATAGCGCAAAAACTTGCCCAGTTATCGATGGAATCATGCCATATTTACTAAATGCAACGAGATTAATGTTAACTGCGTTAAGCATGAGTTCAATTGAAATTAACACGATGACCGTATTTCGCTTCGTAAGTGCACCGTATAGTCCGATACAGAATAGCACTAATGCGAGCGTCAGGTAGGCAGAAATGGGAACTCCACTCATTCCTTTTTCGCCTCCTCTTCATCATCTTTTTTGGCTAAAATGATCGCCCCGATAAGCGCTACTAAAAGCACGACAGACGTTAACTCAAATGGAATAATAAACTTCGTATATAGCGCTATCCCGATTTGTTCTGTATTATTTTCATGAAGGTTCGCGGCTGGCGAATTGAAGTCTAAATTGTAAATTCCAATATAGACAGCAAAAGCAAATCCAAGCACGCCCAAAAAGAGCAGCACTTTTCTCAGCCTTCCCCCCTGCACCTCGCTTGTGTCGTTATGGCGTGTCAGCATAATGCCAAATAACATAATAATCGTAATTGCGCCGGAATAGATGAGAATTTGTACAACCGCTACAAATTCCGCTGACAGCAGGACGTAAATTCCCGCAAGACTGACAAATGTAAAGACGAGGGCGACGACCATATGCACAACCTTTGATAAATTGAGTAATAGTACGCCTCCCATAACCGCTACTATGGCTAGAATAAGGAATGCTAATAATTCACCTGAAAATGTCATGCTTTATTCACCTTCCGAACATTCTCATCATTTTCGTCTAACCATTCAAGATTTTTAAAAAGATCATCGCGGCTATACTCGGCTAGTTCAAAATTATTGGTCATGACGATTGCTTCCGTCGGACAGACTTCCGTACATAAGTCGCAGAGAATACAAATTTCAAAATTAATATCATACGTATCGATAATTTTACCCTTTTTCGTCGGATCTGGATGCTTTTTCCCCGTTAATTGAATACAATCAGTCGGGCAAATATTAGCACATTGATTGCAGACAATACATTTTTCTGGATAAAATTTCTGAATTCCACGAAACCGGTCTGGCAGCGGAATTGGTTTTTTCGGATAATCGTAGGTTGGCTTTTCTTTTGTTAAGTTTTTCAGGGTATACTTTAAACCTTTCGCTAATCCAAGCATGCTTTTTCACCCCTTGTGATAAAAGTGATGTATCCTTTAAAAAAGGCTGAGAAGCTCCTTAATAATCGCCGTTAAAAAGATGTTCGCAAGCGCCACTGGTAAAAGCACCTTCCAACCAAATTCCATTAGCTGATCCGCTTTAATCCGTGGGAACGTGCTGCGGAACCAAAGCAAAATAAACACAACTAGGCTGAACTTTAACGCAAACCATACCGCCCCTGGAATAAAGTCTAGGAATGAGAAGATTGGCAACCAACCACCTAAAAATAACACAGTTGTCAATGAAGCCATCGCAAACATATAGACATATTCTGCAAGCATGAAAAAGGCCCAGCGAAATCCTGAGTACTCAACAAAGTATCCGGCTATAAGCTCATTTTCCGCCTCTGGAAGGTCAAAAGGAATCCGATTCAGCTCTGCCACTGATGCGATAAAAAACACTAAAAAGCCAATAGGCTGAATGAGAATGTACCAAACGTTTTCTTGTGCCGCCACTATTTCATTCAAATTCATGCTTCCAGTTAATAGGATAACGCCAAGCACAGACATAACGAGCGGAATTTCATAAGAAATCATCTGCGCGGCTGCACGCATTCCCCCAAGCAAGGCGTATTTATTATTCGATGACCAACCAGCCATGACAACTCCTATCGTGGTCAACCCTGAAATGGCTATATAATAGAGTAGACCTACACCAATATCGGCAAATTGCAATTTATCCGTAAATGGAATCGTTGCAATAACGACAAAGGATGGAGCAAAGGCAATAACTGGAGCTAAAATAAATAACGGTCTGTCAGCTAATTTTGGAATCGTATCTTCTTTTAATAGAAGCTTTAAGACATCAGCCACGGTTTGCAGTAGTCCCCAAGGACCTCCTACCTGATTTGGTCCATACCGAAGCTGCATAAATCCCATTACTTTACGTTCTGCCAAAATGGCATATGTAACGAATCCTAATATGACAAGTAGCAAAACTAAGGCAAGGACGAAAAAGATTCCAAAATTTAAAATCCCTGGTTGTGAGTGCAATAAATCCTGAATCATTAACCATCCACCTCCCCTAGGATAATATCAACCGCTCCTAGAATGGCAATCAAATTGGAGATGCTTTCCCCTTCTAAAAGCTTCGGGAGAATTTGCAGATTATAGAATGATGGTCTTCTAAATTTTAAGCGGTACGGCTCCTTCTTGCCATCGCTTGCAATGTAACAGCCAATTTCACCGCGAGGAGATTCGATTCTAACAAACGCTTCTCCTTTTGGCGCTTTAATGATTTTTGGCACTTTTGCGATCACAGGACCTTCTTCTGGAAATTGCTCTACGCACTGCTCTAGTATTTTCAAAGATTCTTCAATTTCAGCAAAACGAACGTGATAACGAGAAAGAACGTCTCCCTCTTCTCTTGTTGGGATATCGAAATCGAACCGGTCATAAATGGAGTATGGTTCATTTTTACGAAGATCCCATTTCATTCCTGTACAACGAAGATTCGGGCCGCTTAATGAATAATTGAGAGCATCCTCTTTCGTATATTTGCCAATTCCTTTTACTCGATTAAGAAAGATTTCATTTCCTGTCACGAGATCATGATAACCCTTTACTTGTTCTCGCATATGAGGGATAAATTCTCGAACTTTATCTACCCATCCTTCCGGAGCATCCCATTTTACACCGCCTACACGCATGTAGTTAAAGGTTAAACGAGCACCGGAAAGTTCATTTAGAAGGTTCAAAATCATTTCTCTCTCACGAAATGCATACAGAAGTGGACTTGTAGCACCTAAATCAAGGACAAACGTTCCCCACCAAAGTAAGTGGCTGGAAACACGCCCTAACTCCATTGCCATCACGCGAAGATATTCTGCCCGTTCTGGAATTTCAATTCCCATCATCGTCTCCACCGCATGGCAGATGACATAATTATTGGTCATCGCAGAAACATAGTCCATCCGGTCCGTATAGGGAATAATTTGTGTATATTGAAGGTCTTCTGCCAGCTTCTCCGTTCCACGATGAAGATAGCCGATAACCGGTTTTGCCTCCTTAATGGTTTCTCCATCAATCTTTAAAACTAACCGAAATACACCGTGTGTACTAGGATGCTGAGGCCCTACATTCAAGAGCATTTCTTCAGTTCTAAGCATGTTCACACCTCCACATCATACGGCTCATAGTCTTTTCTTAGTGGATGACCTACCCAATCTTCACCAAGCATAATGCGGTGTAAATTCGGATGATTGATAAACTTAATTCCTAATAAATCATACGCTTCACATTCAGGCCAATTTGCTCCAGCCCAAAGCGGACATAAAGATTCTATCGTTGGTTCATCCCGGTCTAGCTTCACTTTCACAGCCACTGATTGGCTGTTTTTATAAGAATATAAGTGGACATATACTTCCATGTGGGTCTCGTAATCGACACCATGCAATTCTGATAAGTAATCAAAGCCTAACTGTTCATTATATTTAAGAAATTGGACCACTTTATAATAAGTCTCCCGTTTCGCAACAAGGGTTGGAACATCCTTGGAGAGCCTATTAATATAAGAATCTTCCAAAACATCGTTTCCAAGATGCTCTTCTATTACTTTCACATATTTATCAAGATAAGGTTGATTGGCTGAAGGCTTTTCCTCTGCAACAGGCGCTTCAGCTCCTTTTCCCCCAGCTTTTGCTCTGGCAGCTGCGGCGGCCTTTGCCTTCGCGGCAGCAATAGCCTTCGCCTTTTCATCATCGCTCGCTGCTCCACCTTCTTGTTTCCCTTTCGCAGCGGCTTTCGCTTTCGCGGCCGCTGCAGCTTTTGCTTTTGCAGCTGCGATTGCCTTCGCTTTCGCATCGTCCCCATCGGCTTCTGAACTTTCTTGTTTCGCTCTAGCGGCCTTTGCCTTGGCTGCTGCGGCGGCCTTTGCCTTCGCGGCAGCGGCTGCTTTCTTCTTCGCTAGGTCTTCCTCTTCTGGGTCCTCTGATTCTGACCCTGCCTGTTGTTCCTCTGCCTTCTTCTTTGCCAATGCCGCCGCCTTCGCTTTCGCCGCTGCGGCTGCTTTCTTCTTCGCTAGATCTTCCTCTTCCAGGGCTGCCGCTCCCGACACCTCTGATTCCTGCTGTTCTCTTGCTTTCTTCTTTGCTAGCGCCGCTGCCTTTGCTTTTTCAGCTGCTTCCTTCTTTAACTGTTCTAAATCTTTCTCTCCGCTCATCGATTAGATCACCTTCTTCCCGGTCTTCGCCTCGTAACGGATTTTCTCTTTTAATTTATTAATTCCATAAATTAGGGCTGCAGGATTCGGTGGGCATCCTGGAATATAGACATCCACTGGAACGATTTGGTCAACCCCTTTAACCACTGAATAGGACTTTACATAGGGACCCCCTGCGGTTGCACAAGAACCCATGGCAATCACCCATTTTGGTTCCGCCATTTGATCGTAAAGTCGCCTTACAATTGGTGCCATTTTTTTTGTTACCGTTCCCGAAACAATCATGACATCCGATTGACGCGGTGAGTTGCGATAAAAGGTTCCATAACGATCTAAATCATAATGCGCACTACTAGACGCCATCATTTCGATGGCACAACAAGCAAGCCCGAATGTCATTGGCCACAATGAATTACTCCGAGCCCAGCCTTTTATTTGTTCAAGTGATGCCATTAAAACCGATCGCTTTACCTCTTCCATTTCTTCTGGTGAAATATTCTCTAGTCTTAAATCCATTTTAGCACCTTCTTCTTCCATGCATAGACAAGTCCGATAAGTAGCATAAATACGAAAATAAGCATTTCTATTAAAGCAAAAATCCCAAGCTTTTCATAGGCAACTGCCCATGGATACAAAAAGACCGTTTCCACATCAAAAATGACGAATAACAGGGCAAAAATATAGTAACGAACATTAAATTGAATGAGCGAGTCATTAAATGGATCGTTACCGCTTTCGTATGTGGTATATTTTGCATCCGAAGGAACACTTGGACGTAAAAGTTTCGCTAAAAATAGCGCCACCACTGGTAATAATACCCCGAGACATAGAAACACTACTACAATCAGATAGTTATTCTGATATAAGTTTAAAAGTTCCATACCCCTTCCCCTCCAAAGTAGTATAACTTTTCAAAACTTTATAACTTGTAACCGAATTCATTATAACATTGTTACAAACTTGTGTCGATAAAGCCTAGACACTTTTAAAATGACATTCTTCCATTTTTTTGATAGTAAATATTTTCCTCCACGTCATCAAAAAGCACCTCTCTATCCAGTCTATGCACAGCTTCATTTTTTATTTAAAACTAGTTCCATAAACTTGTCTGTGAGAATTGTCAATAATTGTTCACTTTTTAACGATCTATTTTAGTAGGATGATTGTAGCCATGGAATAATGAGGTTTTTAAGAGGATCTCGTTACGGCAGTTGGTGGAGATTACGCTTTTTAGTGATTGTGCTTGTTTTGTTGATCATCGAACGTTGTTTCATTTTTTACCGATCACTTCACTTATTCCTGTTATTTGGATAAATATGGAACGAACAAGATGCAGACACGATTCCCTTTAATATCAGCTCTGTAATCACGATAAAAAACACCTTCCGACTAATCGTCGAAAGGTGTTTATTTATTTGCCTGCTACGCTGATACGGTTAAGAGCTCTTTGCAGAGCAAGTTCAGCACGTTTGTAATCAATGTTTTCTTGCTTTTGTGCATGCAGGCGTTGTTCGGCACGTTCTTTTGCCTTTAATGCACGATCTACATCAATGCTATCAGCGACTTCTGCTGCCTCTGCCAAGATCGACACTTGGTCAGGTCTGACTTCAAGCAGACCACCACTGACCGCAATATATTTTGTATTTCCACCCGTGATTAAACGGACAGCTCCTATTTGTAACGGTGCAACCATTGGAATGTGTCCTGGTAAGATCCCAAGCTCACCGCTTAGAGCCTTTGTGCTGACCATTTCCACATCTGATTCATACACCGGGCCATCGGGAGTAACAACACTGACTTTAATCGTCTTCATTTTTTACCCTCCTGGTCCTAGTTTAGACCTCTACGCCCATTTTCTTCGCGTTCTCGATTGCGTCTTCAATTCGACCTACGAGACGGAAAGCATCTTCTGGAAGGTGGTCCCATTTACCTTCAAGAATTTCTTTGAAACCTTTAACAGTTTCTTTAACAGGTACGTATGAACCTGGCTGACCAGTGAACTGTTCAGCAACGTGGAAGTTTTGTGATAAGAATACTTGAATACGACGCGCACGTTGTACGACAAGCTTATCCTCTTCAGAAAGCTCATCCATACCTAACATCGCGATAATATCTTGTAATTCTTTATATTTTTGTAATGTGGATTGCACTTCACGAGCCACTTGGTAGTGCTCTTCACCAACAATTTCCGGTGACAATGCACGAGAAGTTGATGCAAGTGGATCCACCGCTGGGTAAATACCCATTTCAGAAAGTTTACGCTCAAGGTTCGTTGTTGCATCTAAGTGTGCGAATGTAGTTGCTGGAGCCGGATCCGTATAGTCATCGGCAGGAACATAAATCGCTTGGATAGATGTAACTGAACCAACATTTGTTGATGTGATACGTTCTTGAAGTTTACCCATTTCAGTAGCTAGTGTTGGTTGGTAACCAACGGCTGAAGGCATACGTCCTAATAGGGCCGACACTTCTGAACCTGCTTGCGTGAAACGGAAAATGTTATCCATGAAGAAAAGAACGTCCTGTCCTTGTTCATCACGGAAATACTCAGCCATCGTTAAACCAGTAAGAGCAACACGCATACGTGCTCCTGGTGGCTCATTCATCTGACCGAATACCATCGCTGTTTTCTTAATAACGCCTGAATCAGTCATTTCATGATAAAGGTCATTACCTTCACGAGTACGCTCACCTACACCAGCGAATACCGAGATACCGCCGTGCTCTTGAGCGATGTTATTGATTAATTCCTGAATTAAAACGGTTTTACCTACACCGGCACCACCAAATAGACCGATTTTTCCACCCTTAATATACGGGGCAAGAAGGTCTACTACTTTAATTCCAGTTTCAAGGATTTCAACTTCTGTTGAAAGCTGTTCAAAATTAGGTGCTTCTCTGTGAATAGAGTCACGACGAGATTCTGCCGGAATTGGCTCATCAAGGTCGATATTTTCGCCAAGTACGTTAAATACACGTCCTAACGTAATGTCCCCTACAGGAACAGAGATTGGTTTACCAGTGTCAGTAACTTCAGCTCCACGAGTTAATCCGTCAGTTGAAGCCATAGCAATGGCACGAACTGTATCATCACCTAAATGAAGGGCAACTTCAAGAGTTAAGTTGATAGCAACTTCAGATTCGTTACGCGCTTCGTTAACGATTGTTAAAGCGTTATAGATTTCAGGTAGCTGTCCGCTTTCGAATTTCACGTCAACAACCGGACCCATAACTTGAACAACGCGTCCTATGTTCATCTTTTTCCCTCCTAATCACGTTCTCATAGCAAATAGAGTAGGAAGTCTAGGCTTCCTAACCTCCAATAAAATTTATGTTCTAATTCTTGCTCAATAGCTCAGTTTACTCGCCGACTAAGCTATATTATTCTAACGCTGTAGCCCCACCAACGATTTCTGTAATTTCCTGCGTGATGGCAGCCTGTCTTGCACGGTTGAATAAGAGGCTGTATGAATCGATAAGTTCTTTTGCGTTATCGGTTGCACTTCTCATCGCGTTCATCCGAGCCGCATGCTCTCCCGCCTTACTATCTAAAAGGGCACCGAAAATTAAGCTTTCCGCATATTGAGGAAGTAATACTTCTAAAATCTCTTCTGCTGAAGGCTCGAATTCATAAGACATCGGCTTTTTAGAGGTAGCAATATCGGTGAGCGGAAGAAGTTTCTTCTCGACAACATCGTTTTGAATAGCACTGACAAAATGATTATAGTACATGTATAATTCATCAAACGCACCGTCAGCAAACATACCAATTGTCTTATTCACCGTGTCTTTTACCTCGTTAAACGTTGGCTGATTTGCGATTGATGTTAAATCAAGGGCAATATTCATATCGCGCTTTCGGAAAAATTCGCGTCCTACTTTGCCTAAAGCAATGATGACAAACTCATCATTTGATTGATGGCGTTTTTGAATCGCTTGTAACGCTGCACGCAATACGTTACTGTTAAACGCACCTGCAAGTCCACGTTCGGCAGTAATGACCAAATATGCCGTTTTCTTGACGGGACGTTTGACCAACATCGGATGGGATGCATCACTGCTACCAAGCGCAACGGATGCAGTAACTTCTTGGATTTTCTCCATATAAGGGACAAATGCCTTTGCGTTACCTTCAGCACGACTAAAATTAGATGCCGCAACCATCTCCATCGCTTTCGTAATTTGGCTCATTTTCTTAGTAGAAGTGATTTTATTTTTTATATCACGTAATGATGCCACTCAGTTCTCACCACCTTATCAAGATTGTTCGGTTAAAGTACCTTTTAGGTTACTCCAACTCCTTTTTAGACGATATTACTCAGAAACTGCGAAAGATTTCTTGAATTCGTTAATCGCTGCCGCCATTTCTTCATCGGTCGGAAGCTCTTTCGTAGTAGCAATATGGTCTAACACATTCTTGTGATTGTGGTCTAACCATGAAAGGAATTCAGATTCAAAACGACGAATATCCTGTAATGGTATATCATCTAAGAAACCACGGGTTAACGCATATAGAATCGCAACTTGTTTTTCAACCTTTAATGGCTTGTTCAGATCCTGTTTGAGAATCTCTACTGTACGCGCACCACGATTTAATTTTGCTTGTGTTGCTTTATCTAGGTCTGATCCGAACTGAGCAAATGCTTCAAGTTCACGGTATGATGCAAGGTCTAGACGCAGCGTACCAGATACTTTTTTCATCGCTTTAATTTGCGCAGATCCTCCTACACGCGATACTGAAAGACCTGGGTTAATCGCTGGACGAACACCAGAGAAGAATAGATCAGATTGTAAGAAAATTTGTCCATCTGTGATAGAGATAACATTTGTTGGAATATAAGCAGAAACGTCACCAGCTTGTGTTTCGATGAATGGTAGTGCTGTGATTGAACCAGCACCTTTTGCATCGCTAAGCTTAGCAGCACGCTCTAGCAAACGGCTGTGTAAGTAGAAAACATCCCCTGGATATGCTTCACGACCTGGAGGACGACGTAATAACAAGGAAAGCTCACGATATGCTGCAGCTTGCTTTGTTAAGTCATCATAAACAACTAAAACATGTTTTCCGTTATACATAAATTCCTCAGCCATTGATACACCAGCGTAAGGAGCTAAGTATAGTAATGGAGCTGGTTGAGATGCAGAAGCTGTTACAACGATCGTGTAATCAAGTGCACCGTTTTTACGTAAAGTCTCAACAAGTCCACGAACGGTAGATTCCTTTTGCCCGATCGCTACGTAAATACAGATCATGTCTTGATCCTTCTGGTTCAAGATTGTATCTACAGCAACGGATGTTTTACCAGTTTGGCGGTCACCAATGATTAACTCACGTTGTCCACGACCGATTGGCACTAGAGCGTCAATCGCTTTAATACCCGTTTGAAGCGGCTCATGAACGGATTTACGATCCATTACTCCTGGAGCTTGGCTTTCAATTGGGCGAGACTTCGTTGTATTGATCGGTCCTAGACCGTCCACTGGCTGACCGAGCGGATTAACAACACGACCGATTAACTCTTCACCTACAGGAACTTCCATGATTCGGCCTGTACGACGTACTTCATCGCCTTCACGGATTTCTGTAAATGGTCCTAAAATGATAATACCGACGTTATTTTCTTCAAGGTTTTGCGCCATACCCATAACGCCATTTGAAAATTCAAGAAGCTCCCCAGCCATGACATTGTCGAGGCCATGAGCACGGGCGATACCGTCACCGACTGTGATAACTGTACCTACATCACTCACTTGAATTTCCGACTGATAGTTTTCAATCTGCTTTTTTATCAGCGCACTAATTTCTTCAGCATTGATGCTCATGAGTTTCACCCCTATCTACGAATAGAATGCGTCAACATGACGCAATACGGTTCTAATAACAATAGGTTATTAACCTAAAAGTTTACGTTCTAAGCGCTCAAGTTTGCCGCTTAAGCTGCCATCAAAAATACGATTCCCAATGCGGATTTTAACTCCACCAAGCAAATTAGAATCGACAATATTATTAATACGAAGAGCTGATTTGCCTACTTTTTTTGCAAAAGTCGAAGATAATGCAGCACGCTCCGCCTCTGTTAACGGGCGAGTGGTAAAAACCTTAGCCTCTGCAACTCCTCTTTCTTCGTTTGCCAATTGAATAAATTCATCGGCTATCGCTGCAATCTCATCTTCACGATGACGTTCAATTAATAGCATAAGTGTATTTAACACGAATGTGTTCATTTTAGAGAATGCCGTTTTTAAAATCTCTTTCTTCTGTTCAATTGGAAGCTTAGGAGACTTTAACACAGCTTGCAACTCTGCATTATCTGCTACTACCTCTTTTACTACACGAAGCTCTGCTTCCATCTGGTCAAGAAGTTGATGTTCTTTGGAAAGCTGGAAAAGAGCTGTTGCATAGCGTTTTGCTACACTTGAGCTACTCATCTTTATCTCCCGCCTTCTTGAATATATTCATTAATCAACTTTTCTTGGTCTTCTACAGAAAGTTCTTTTTCAATCACTTTAGAAGCGATTAAAACAGATAAGGAAGCGACTTGATCACGGATAGCTGAAACAGCTTGTTCCTTTTGCTGTTCAATTTCAAGCTTGGCTGATTCTTTCATGCGATCAGCTTCAGTTCGAGCCAACGTAATAATTTCTTCACGTTGGAGATCCCCTTGCTTTTTCGCATTTTCAATTAAGGTTTGTGCCTCTGTACGCGCTTCCTTTAACAGATTGCGCTGCTCTTCCAATAACTTCTTCGCTTCGGTACGACTTTGTTCAGCCGACTCTATTTCATTAGCAATATGTTCTTCACGTTGTTTCATGATGCCCATTAATGGACCCCATGCAAGCTTTTTCACTAAAAAAAGCAATATCGCAAACATTGCGATTGTAAATAGTATATCTCCACTATTAAAAACACCCGCAGATGCGCCTAAAACAAAAGTATTACTTAACAACACGCTTGATTCACTCCCTTCAGAAAACACTGAAACATTAAGGAAAAGATTATAGTTGATATAAGGATGAGTCAATTTCATTACTGTGCACATAAAGCTAATAACGGACGCCTTTCCATCTCGAAAAACGCACATTTTTAACTGGCGTCTATCCATTATGAAATCGATTCAGGTTTTATTTAAGATAAAGGAAAGGCGAAGCTCCTAAATAGATCATCTTCGCCATTTGCTAAAACTATATACCCTATTATTGACCTATAGCCATAAACGCGATAACAACGGCCATAATAGGAATCGCCTCAACGAATGCTACCCCGATAAACATTGTTGTTTGTAACATTCCACGTGCTTCAGGTTGACGTGCGATCCCTTCTACTGTACGAGATACGATCAAACCATTCCCTAAACCTGCTCCTAATGCTGCTAAACCAATTGCGATTGCTGCTGCTATTGCACCCATTATTTTTCCTCCTTGATAGTTAAAGTTATTAAAGTTTTTAGTTCAATATATATTGAACCTATATCATTAATGGTCATGACTTACTTTGTGAGAAATATAGACCATTGACAATAAAGTAAAGATAAATGCCTGAATGGATCCGATAAAGACTGAGAAGCCTTGCCATACGATGGTAAGCGGAGCTGCCGCTAGTACACCGATAAAACTTGATGTGGCTAAACCTGCAAGTAAAGATAATAAAATTTCACCTGCGTAAATATTTCCATAGAGACGAAGACCGAGTGTAAGAGTATTAGAAAATTCCTCGATTATTTTAAGTGGAAATATAAAACCTACTGGCTGGAAGTAAGAGCGTCCATATTCTTTTGCTCCTTTGAGCTTTATGCCGTAATAGTGTGATAAAGCCACTACCATCGCCGCAAGCGTAAGTGTAACGACAGGATCTGCAGTTGGCGATTTCCACCATAACGTGTGGTCTACTACTATTGCAAATGGTAAACCTAGCATATTGGAAACAAAAATAAACATAATAAGGGTTACCCCTAGAACATGAAATCTACCGCCAGTTTTCCAATCCATAGAGCTATTAATGATATTTCTTACAAAATCCATTACCCATTCCATGAAGTTTTGTTTCCCAGTTGGTTTCATAGAAAGGTTGCGTGTGCAAACTACTGCAATGATTAATACAATGATACTCGCAACCGTAATCATGAGTATGTTTGATAGATTAAACCATAAGCCCATTATTTTAATCATTGGGGATTCATGACTCAACAGTTATCACCTCTCTTTTCTCTGTTTAGAAAGTAAAAATTTTGTAAAAAGAAAATCTATCATAATGACTATGTAAGATGTCATTAATCCAAAAACTACACTATAAAAATGAAACATTTCTGGATATTTCAAGGCTATCATAACTGCTAAGACGGCTGTCGCCATTCTTGAGAACATCCCAAGGGAACGAACTCTTTCTCCTCTTACAACAGCCTCTCCGAACCTTTCCATCCGTTTGGCCAAGAGCCACAAATTAAACAGACTCAAGGATGTGCCTAAAATTAGACCGAGAAATATTGACTTATAGTCAGTAAAGCCCCAACCAAGCACATAGAAGGATAACAAAAAAAATAAGCTTCTTTGCTGCCTCATGTATGTTGTTTTAATATCCTGCATTATCTATTCTCCCGAAAAAAAATGTTGGATTAAGCGAATCGTAGAATATACCCCGACAGTTAGACCGATAAATAAGCCTATGATCAAAAAAAGTGGCTCGGTCTCTATTCGGTTGTCGATCCATCTTCCTGAAAAAATACCAATCAGAACTGAACCGACTAATTGAGAAAGAATCGCGGACATTAACGCCATCGCTTGAAACGGGTGGCGGTTACTTTGTTTCATAGTAACGCATCCTCTCTATTATTAAAGAGAACGGTAGGAAGGCTGTCAGGTGAATTCATATAAAATCAAAAGGTTAAAAGGTTTCTTCTATGAGTATGTTGAAAACCTTATCATTTATATCCTTTGTAAGCATACAATAGCGACTATTTAATGTCAATTGGTTTGTAGGGAAAAAAAACACACATTCAAGTGGCAAATTTATGCATGTTCACAAAATTTTCAAAAATAATTTCTAATAGATATTGCATTCTTTTTCCCTACTTGTTCTATTTGTCATTTTTCAATAAAAAGAGTAGTCTCAATCATGTCCTCTTGACCCGACTTTTTCGCAAATACCTGGGCCAGGTAAAGTCCATCTTCGGGTAGATCTTCGACTTTTATCTCTTCCTTTAACAAACCTTTTCCTACCTTTCTTTTCGCATCTAAAAATCCAATAAATTGATACGTATCTGGATCAAATAAAGCAATGCCAAATTCTTCTGCTCCTCCAGGTAAATACACTTCATATTGATACGTCCCTTCCTTATCTCCTACACCAAAATCAAAACCCATTACCCGTGGATAGTTTGGTTCTTCTAGTAAATACAAATAAGGAATTTGAATCTGTTGAGAACCCGCACGCAGTTCTAAATGACCATCATATATTTTCTTCGTGAATGCACTTGGGTCTACCATCATGTTAATTTCTAACTTCTTTTTTTCCTTTGGTTTTAGAGTAAAAGAAAGCGGTAGCTCCCATTCGATTCCCGTTTCATTTTGGGGGATAGCGAAGGAATATGATAATGTTTTGTTACTGACATTTTCGACTGTTACATATTGTTTATGCTCATGCTGATTTTCAACCTGCTTGAATTTCCCAAACTGCAATGAACCAGGAATTACAAGCGATTGTGTTTTAACGGCTTCATCCAGTTGAATTCTCCCTGCTCCTTGCTCATAAGTCCGATATCTCTCCCCCTTGACATTTGTCAGAGGTTTCGCCGTGTTCATTAAAGCGGCTTTGATTTGCTCCGGAGTCCAGTTTGGATGCACCTGTTTTAGTATCGCACTAGCTCCTGCTACATGTGGTGCTGCCATACTGGTCCCTTGTAAAGCTAGATAGCCTCCTGGAATCGTGCTTGTAATTGCCACTCCTGGAGCGACGACATCGGGCTTGATTTCCCAAGTTGATGTGACCGGACCACGGGAACTAAAATCTGCGATTAAATCCTTTTCTTCGATTACATTGGTTTTTGCAAAAGCGCCATCCAGCGCAAGCCTTTTGAGTTTTTTTCCGTCCTTCTTTGAAATCGTAGCGACAGGGAGCTCCACCTCACTATCGAGATTACCGACAAAGCTTCCATTAATATGATTATAAATCATAACCGCCACCGCGCCTGCTTGAAAGGCATTATAAGCTTTTTCAGTAAATGTCAATTCACCTCGTTCTATCAAGGCGATTTTCCCTTCTACCGTTTTTAGCTCTTCCCTTTTCCCTAAACCTCCGAACGCTAACGGATAGGAACGGTCGAAGTTCCATTGCTTTGATCCTTGCATCGGCTCCAGTCTGATTTCACCGTCGAATCCATCGACCTTAAGATAGGGAATTTTTAACGACGGAGTTGACGCTCCTACAGAAATCGCCTTCGTCGCAGTCCCTGGGGACCCAACTGTCCACATATTCGGACCAGAATTCCCAGATGACGTAACTGGTACAATTCCTTTTTCCGCTGCTTTATTTAAAGCAAGGCTTATCGGCAAGTCAGGGCCGTTAATTTCATTTCCAAGTGAAAGATTAAGAATATCTACCTTATCTTTTATCGCTTCTTCAATCGCAGCCAACACTTGCTCCGTCGTACCCGAACCGCCAGGACCGAGCGCTCGATAGGCAATGACATTCGCATCAGGCGCGACTCCGTTGATTCGTCCATTTGCTGCAATAATCCCCGCGACATGGGTTCCATGCAATGTCATCGGACCATCTTCTGTCTCTGACTCCATCGGATCCTTATCCCCATCGACGAGGTCATGCCCGCTCTTATAGCTCCTGCTTAAATCAGGATGGTGATAATCGATACCTGTATCAATGACACCAACGGTCACTCCTTTTCCTGTCAACCTGTTGTTATGGGCGTCAAATACCCCGCGAACGGTTTGCCCTCCAATAATATCAATATTCTCAAGCTGTGCTTTATATGTTTTAACTGGGGATACAAGTTGTACTTTGTTCGATTGTGCTAGCTGTGCGAGCGTTTCTTTGCTGCCTTTTACCGAAAAACCGTTTAGTGCATGTTTGAAAATATGTCTTAGTTCTAAGTCGGGATAATGGTTGATGATGTTGCGAATGTCAGTTTCCGTCATTTCTTCGGGTAGTGTGACAATCGCTACTTTTTCTGTAAGAGGAGATTCCTCTGGGAGAGAAGGGCGCTGAAGATTTTGGGCATTTGTAGTTGTCGTTAAGGGGAAAAGAAATATTAGTAGAAGTAATATGATTTTTTTCATGAAAACACCCTCTTTTTTCACTAGAATGTTCTGATTGAGAGTGGAGTATGCATGAAAGTTTGGATTTTGTGGTTGGGTTAAGAGGCCTTGTGCTGTTTAGACGGTTGGATTGCTGTTGTTTTGGTGAGGATTGCGGGGGTTTCAGGGGGGATTGCGGGTCTTTTGTGATTTATTGCGGGTAAATCCAACAGGATTGCGGGTAATTTATAGGTTATTGCGGATTTGCGTAATTCAGCGAAATTCAAATACTTATTTTAGGTAACTACTTTGTGGATCACCAATGATAGATCACATTTTTGGTCGTTCCCGATTGTTCAAGTTCCATTCTTAATAGGAGTTCACGAACCACATGCCTAGACGACATATGAAGGAAGTCACGACATTGTTGATTATTTATGGTTTCCCCAAACAAATAGAGATAATCTTCTATCGCTTTTTTATAAGCTGTTTTTGAAGATGTAGCACAGGATGGACATGACCAGGTCCCATAACAATAATTCATCGGAATGAAATTACAGTTCGGGCATTGCACACCTGAATTGACTTCTGATTTTTGTAGTTTATATATCTCGAAAACATCTTGCTTTGATGGAGTGTGGTTTTTAATCATGGTCTTAGTAAGGCGCCGATAATCTTTTTCACTAATCTTTTGTTTATGCAAATTTTCAAATGGTTTTATTTTGCTTGGCAGGTGCTCAGCATGGAATACTTTCTTAAAAATTTCTGGATCATTGGATTTAATTATTGTTGAGGGGTTGCTAATGACTGCATAACATTCGATCGGAAGGATTGGAAGTTTACGCTCAAGAATCCATTTATTTAATTGTATTTTATGCCTTTCCGCTTGAATGATCGGATTAGGAAAGCCTTCTTCAACCCCATTAAATGTTCTCGTGAATTGTTTCGAATGTTTATCAAAATATAAGGTTCCTATCATATTTTTGGTTTCAAGGCTGAGGAAAAAGTAAGGGGATACGACCAAGCTATCAATCTGAAACGTTTGTCCTGATTTAATTTTGAGGCGGATATCATGGATAACATCATACTTTTCTGGTAGAAACGTAAGATGGTAGGATACATTTTGCTCACCACGTAAACCCGCTTTCCGCTTTGCTTGATCATCTAAGATAGATTGAATTTTCGGATGGTCTTTAGGTAACCTACGAAGAAGTACATCATTTTGCATAATTCTAAAGGGTTTATCTCTTTCTTTTAATATCATAATGGGTCTTTCACTCCTTATTATTAGATTAATAATGAAATTCGCTTCATATCTAGATTCTCCTGTTTAATTTCTGTGAACAGTTTACGAATTAGGAGTCAATTTTACTTGTTTAATAGGTACCAGCGGTAAGGATTGCGGGTCTTTTGGCCATGATTGCGGGCATTTTGAGATTATTGCGGGTAAATCGAACAGGATTGCGGGTTAGTTGTAGATGATTGCGGTTTGCGTAGACTCGAAAATTTTAGATACTAATTTTCAGAGATAAAACACACCTTCAAATTGAAGGTGTGTTCCTTTTACTCGTCTAATGGATTATATGGTTCAGGTCGTGCATTCGTTTTGTCGAAATAGTAGCGAATCGCCTCGCATATTCTGCGGGAGGCTTCGCCGTCACCATATGGGTTTGTTGCTTTTGCCATTTTTTCATACGCCATAGCATCGGTTAAAAGTTCAGTGGCGAGAGAGTAGATCGTTTCTTCATCAACGCCTGCAAGCTTTAATGTGCCTGCTTCAATTCCCTCTGGTCTTTCGGTCGTATCACGAAGCACTAATACAGGCACGCCTAAAGATGGGGCTTCTTCTTGGACCCCGCCTGAATCCGTTAAAATTAAATGAGCACGCGCTGCTACATTGTGAAAATCAATAACATCGAGAGGTTCGATTAGACGAATGCGCGGATCATCTCCTAAAATCTCAGCTGCTAACTCACGGACAACAGGATTTAAATGGACTGGGTAGACAACTTGAACATCCTTTTGCTCGTCGACAATGCGTTTTACAGCACGGAACATATTGCGCATCGGCTCACCTAAATTTTCACGGCGATGGGCTGTTAAAAGAATAAGTCGATCGCTGCCAAGACTAGACAGCACTTCATGATGATACTCTTCCTTTACCGTTGTCTTTAAAGCATCGATCGCTGTGTTTCCTGTAATGAAAATACTCTCTTCTTGCTTGTTTTCCCGGCGTAAATTTTCAGCAGATTTAGATGTTGGTGAAAAATGCAGATCCGCCATTACTCCTGTTAACTGCCGATTCATTTCCTCTGGAAAAGGAGAATATTTATTCCACGTTCTTAACCCCGCCTCCACATGACCAACAACGATCTGATTGTAGAAGGCTGCCAGGCTAGCTACGAAGGTTGTCGTTGTATCGCCATGAACAAGGACAATATCCGGCTTCACTTCTTTCATAACTTTATCTAGACCTTCTAGGCCTCGAGTGGTTACGTCAATCAGCGTTTGGCGGTCCTTCATAATATTTAAATCATAGTCAGGAGTTATGCCAAAAATCGCCAGCACTTGATCTAGCATTTGACGATGTTGAGCAGTAACCGTCACAATCGATTCAAAGTACTCTGGGTATTTTTGCAGCTCTAAAACCAATGGGGCCATCTTAATTGCCTCAGGTCTGGTCCCAAAAATCGTCATTACTTTAATCGGCTTGTCCATTATGCACACTCTCTTTCTTCTCATTCATGCTCCTATCGCCTTACTTCGTACCAAATAAACGATCTCCCGCGTCTCCTAAACCTGGGACGATATAGCCCTTTTCGTTGAGCTTTTCATCCAATGCCGCAATATAAATATCTACATCAGAATGAGCTTCTTTGACGGCTTCTACCCCTTCTGGAGCAGCGATTAGACACATAAATTTAATATTTTTAGCTCCGCGCTTCTTCAAAGAGTTAATTGCCTCGATCGCTGATCCACCTGTTGCAAGCATTGGGTCAACCACAATGAAGTCTCTCTCCTCGACATCGCTTGGTAGCTTCACATAGTATTCAACTGGCTTTAACGTTTTCGGGTCCCGATAAAGTCCAATATGGCCAACTTTTGCCGCAGGAATAAGCTTAAGTACACCATCAACCATTCCAATTCCAGCACGTAAAATTGGAATGACACCAATTTTTTTCCCTGCCAATACCTTTGATTTCATAGTGCTGACTGGTGTTTGAATTTCAATTTCCTCCAAAGGCATGTCACGTGTAATTTCGAAAGCCATTAACGTTGCCACTTCATCAACTAGTTCACGAAATTCCTTTGTTCCAGTGTCCTTTTCACGGATGTATGTAAGTTTATGTTGGATTAATGGGTGGTCAAAAACGTATACTTTTGCCATGCTACACTCTCCTTTTCTATTCACACTTCGTCTAATTTTACAGAAAAAGAGATCCAAGAGCAACTCCTATCCGAAATTGTTAAAGAAATGACATCTTCCTCGATATATACACGTGACTTAAAGAAAAAGTCTTACATATCTTTATTTTTAGTTCTACTGGTGACGCTGCGCCTCAACACCTTGACAACCTAAAATCCTAAAAGTTCACTTTTAGAGTAACATCATCTGGCTATACTTACCCATAGTGGATGCTTCCTTAGCTGGGGATATTGCCTTTTTGCTGCTGTCGATTCATCCATTACGCTCTGATCTTATATCTCTTGAATCAGCACTGTAAACTATCTACATTGAGATCAAAACACTCCTAAATTGCGGACGCACTATATTCTACACTAGGATAAATATTCCCCTTATCAAAAACGATATTTCTTTCAGAAAATTGATCCCGCAGTAATTGTTGTTGTTCTTCTGTTAGAAAATTATGCCTAATCTCTATAGCTCCAGTTTTCGCATCGACGCCCAACACATACAAGAGATGCTCGGGCGTTGCAGACTGTTTGACTATTTCGTTGACAACCTTATATACTTCGTCCGTTAGTAAATGATTCTCTTCCGTAGTATACGGAGTATAGTAAATATGTATATTTTTTGCCAGCATATCTCCACTATCTACTTTTTCTTGTAAAGCGTCAACGAAGCTTTTTAACTTCTCATCCGCTTGTTTGACTCCAATCCAAACACCGAATGGTTCCGTATCTGTTACTTCTTTCACAAAGAAAATTACACCCTTCTTCATAAACGCATCATATCCACCATTAATATCCGCTATACTAGATTCAACAATCCCTCCTTCAATTACCTCAACAGCTAACGACTCTACTCGTTCTTCTATTGTATCGCCAAACTGCCCAGCCAAAAATTCCGTTAGATCCTTGACTTCTTCTACTGCCCTATCTCGCTTTGACGTATCATTTGTCGTTTGTTCTAATTTCGCAATAATACTTCGGTTATTGACTACTTCAACCGTTTCCCAGCCTGAGCTGTTTTCAGGATTTTGCGATTGACTTTTCAATTGCCCTCCATCCGCTTTCGGCTGCGTGGACGCTGTACCACATGCAGTTAAAAACAGAATGATAAGGAGAGAGGCCCTCCATTTCCATTTCATCATTATCTCCCTCGATCCTATTGACTTATATTCATTTAGACGAAGGAGTGAATATTTAAGTTACTATTTGTTTCCAGTTTTTCTCCTATTTCGGGGAAAAGTACGTTTCTGCAAGGATGAATCAAGTGGCCTCTCTTTGTGCCCACACAAGCTTACGGATGCTAACTTGCCAATACACTAACTACAAATCAATGTCCGCAAAAATAAAAGAGCGAAATTCCAGCAACAGAACTTCGCTCTTCTTACATAATTATTGTTGTTGATATAACGGAAATCTACCTGTCAAAGCTTCCACTCGTTGTTTCGCCTCTTCAAGCTTTCCTTCATCTTCGTGATTTTTCAATGTAAACCCGATGATGGAGGCGATTTCTTCCATCTCTGCTTTATCAAAACCACGAGAGGTAACGGCAGCTGTTCCAATTCGAACACCACTTGTTACAAACGGGCTTTCCGGATCATAGGGAATGGTATTTTTATTAACAGTGATTCCAACTTCATCGAGAACCTTTTCAGCAACTTTACCAGTAAGACCTAGAGAACGTACATCCACTAATAGGAGATGATTGTCCGTTCCCCCAGAAACAAGGTTGAGCCCTTGCTTTTGCAGTTCTTCTGCTAAATGCTTAGCATTGGCAATAATATTCGCTGCATAATCCTTAAAGGAATCTTGTAAAGCCTCCCCAAATGCCACTGCTTTCGCAGCGATTACGTGCATAAGTGGACCGCCTTGAATTCCCGGAAAAATCGATTTATCAATCTTCTTCGCAAATTCCTCTTTACAAAGAATCATTCCGCCACGAGGACCACGAAGAGTTTTATGGGTTGTTGTAGTAACAAAATCAGCATACGGAACTGGGTTTGGATGGAGGCCAGCAGCAACAAGTCCTGCAATATGAGCCATATCCACCATTAAGTAGGCACCCACTTCATCCGCGATTTCTCTAAAACGCTTGAAATCGATCACGCGAGGGTATGCACTTGCACCAGCAACAATTAGCTTTGGTTTATGGGTACGTGCTTTTTCTAAAACATCATCATAATTGATGGTGTGAGAAACTTCATCTACACCATACTCAACAAAATTATATTGAACTCCAGAAAAATTAACAGGGCTTCCGTGTGTTAAATGGCCACCATGGGAAAGGTTCATTCCCAACACTGTGTCCCCTTGCTCTAGGATCGTGAAATAAACAGCCATATTTGCTTGAGCACCTGAGTGAGGTTGAACATTTACATGCTCTGCACCGAAAATTTGCTTTGCACGATCACGGGCTAAATCCTCGGCTATATCCACATATTCACAGCCACCGTAATAACGTCTGCCAGGGTAACCTTCTGCATATTTATTTGTTAATACAGAACCTTGCGCTTCCATCACTGCTTCACTCACAAAGTTTTCAGATGCAATAAGTTCGATTTTTGTACGTTGTCGACCTAATTCTTTTTGAATCGCTTGAAATACTTGCTCATCCTGCTGTGCCAAATGCTTCATCATAATCCCCCTCATATGTTTTATTTCTCCTGCCACATGCTTCCCATTTTAATCGTTAATAGAAAAATACGCAAGATGATTTACGAATAAAATCCGAATAATATTATATGGTTATAATAAAAATGTTCGTTATTCCTCCCAATTCCAATAATCGAGCTCTCCAAGCCTTTCCCCTCGGATTTCAGGAGCATCCTGAAGCTTCAGCAGTTCTTTTACAGGACCGGTTACTACTGCCCCATAGACGATAAATCCATTCTCCTGCAAATAATCGTAGCGCTCTTTAAGATAATCCAGCCCTAAAAATCCTTCGTAGTATCTCTTTGACTCTTCGGTGAGGAGGTTTTTCATGTTCGTTAGCATCATTTTTTTACTTTCGTCAAGCTGCTCCTCTGTTAACACCCTTATTTTCCCTTCCGATAAATAATCATCATCAATCTCTCGTCCTCCCGTAAGCCCAAAGGGACTCATAATTGAGATTTCCTCTTCTCCTCCACCCCATCCTCCTGGTTGAAAAACGGTGAATTCACCTGTATAAAGCGGGGCCCATAATATATCGATATCATACGGTTTTAACAAATCAATAAGTTCTTCAGCTGTCATGAAATCAGTCGTTGAAAAGGCGAGCTCCCCTACCGTTCCTTCATGAAGTTTAGCTAACGTATCCCAAACCCTCGGATCCTCGTTAGCCTTTAGCCTGTCTCCTGTTTTAGGGTGTTCCGGTAAGGAAAAAGAAAAGCGATTGTCCTCAGGGATCGTCACATTGTCCAACGGCCGCGATGAAAACAACAGCGATTTACGAATGTTCATTTCGCCTACTTGCTTCTCCTCTTTCCCAATCGTCTTGAACAACGGGTAAGAGATCTTTTGCGTCAGAAATGGCGTAATTTCACTATCCACAAATCCGCCTATATCCCCATTTATGTTTGGATTTGTCCACTCTAAAGCAACTTTACTATAATACGCATGCTTTCTATCCAAATGTAGAGATTCATAACTAATGGAGACAATCATCATGTAGACCACGTACAGAAAAAAGAACACAATTAAGATGCGCAAAATTTTCATCGTTAACATAAAGCGATACTTTAATAAAATTTTTTTCTCCTTCTCCTTATTCCACTCATTCACGTTCTTCCCTCCAATTATTCTCTTTCGCTAATTGTAATAATTTTTTTCGCGCCCGGTGAATGGTCACTTTTACTTGACTTTCCGTCAAGTCAAGCGCCTCGGCGATTTCTTTATAACTAAATGATTCAAATTCTCTTAAATATAAAGTTGTTCTATATTGCTCTGGCAAAAATTTTAGGAAAGTATGTAGATCTTCCCTTTCCTCCATCTTTAACGCTTCTTCCTCAGGCAATCCATAAGGGCTGAGGAACTCATTTTCTTTTGTAAAAAGCTCTGCAAAGGGAATCTTCTTTCTTCTCTGCCGCTTTCTCCACTCATCTATATAGACGTTTCTCGCCACTTTAAATAACCACGCTCGGACGTCCTCGCGATTATACTCTGACAGAGAAATCGTTGCTCGCACGAAGGTTTCCTGTGTTAAATCCTCTGCCAGTTCTTTCGAGCCCGACATTTTTAATAAAAAATAGTACAGGGATTTCGCATATTGCCTGTATAAAATTTCAAGTTCATTTTTTCGACTGCGCATGCTTTTTCCCCTTTAAAAAGTAATCCGTAAGGTACACGTCTCTCTTACTTTAAAGTTACACTAAAAATAAAAAAAGCCTCTACCGAATAGTAGAAGCAAAAAAATGTAGATGTATGCAAATTTTTTTGGAGGTTTTTAACATGATTTGTTTTCAGTTGTTCGTTCATATACCGCACGAGCACCACCGATTAGCTTCGGACGACTCGTTGCCAGTGTGATATGAGCGTTTCCAAGCGTTTTTAATGAGACACGGACAGGAACAGCAACATGTTTAATATGCATGCCAATCAGTGTATCGCCGATATCTATCCCTGCTTCTGCACGAATGTGTTCAACTACGACCGGATCAGCAAAATGATGATAAGCATAGGTTGCCATTGCACCACCTGCATTGCGAACAGGAATCACGGTTACTTCCTCAAGCCCTCGACTGTCTGACGTCTTTCGCTCAACAACGAGCGCCCGATTCAAATGTTCACAACATTGGAAAGCAAGCTGAACCCCGGTTTCATCAGCGAATTCTTTCACTTTTCGAAAAATCATTTCCGCAACTTCAACCGTTCCAGCTGTACCGATTTTTTGACCAACTACCTCACTGGTACTACAGCCAATCACGAAAAGATGACCTTTCGCAATCGTTGTTTGCTCTTTAAATTCTCGTAAAACGGTTTCTAACTGCTTTTCCCATTGCGGTAATTCCATTACCATGCCCATACCTCCTTTCAAGGAAACTTAAAGTTGATCCTCGTAGGCTGTAATTTTCCCGACACGTTTTTCATGGCGACCGCCTTCATAATTAGTAGACAACCATACCTTGGCAATTTCACGAGCCAATCCTGGTCCAATAACGCGCTCTCCCATTGCTAAAATATTACTATTATTATGCTCACGAGTTGCCTTCGCACTAAATACATCGTGGACAAGGGCGCAGCGTATTCCTTTTACCTTATTCGCTGCAATACTCATGCCAATTCCTGTTCCACAAATTAAAATGCCTCGATCAAATTCACCAGAAGCCACTTTTTCCGCCACTGGTAAAGCATAATCTGGGTAGTCAACAGACGTTTCGCATTCACAACCAAAATCTTCATACTGAATACCTAATTCATCCATTAATTGCTTTAACTCTTGGCGGATATTCAATCCGCCGTGATCTGATGCAATTGCAACCTTCATATCCGTTTTCCTCCTATCGCGCATTGTTTCCGAAATTGATTTCGATTATATTTTGACACAATCCGCTTTTTTTAACAATGAGGCTCATCACGTGCTTACTACTTTCACCCAGATACTGATTTAGACTGTTTGGCTTTCACCATTTATGCTCAACTTGGCTTTGTCTTATTTTTTACTCCTTTCAGCAACCATATTGTTAAAAAAAGACCAATAAAAAAGGCTCCCATTATTGGAGCCGTAACCATTTTTTAAAGCTTAAAACGAGTAATTGTATTTTTTAACGCTTCGGCTTGTCCTTTTAATTCGGAAGCAAGCTTTTCGACATTTTCTATAACCGCTGCCTGCTGGTTAGTAGCCGTCGTTACTTCTTGTGCACCGGCAGAGGTTTCTTCAGCGATAGCGGCCACTTCTTGTGATTGGGTGGAAGTATGAACAATGCTTTCCATTTGTTTATCGACTAATGTTGTAATCGCTGTGACTGACTCAGCCATTTCATTGACTGTTTTCGTCATTTCCTCAATGACATTATTCGTTTGAGCGCCTTTTTCCGCCTCTACATTGGCCACTTCAACTTGGTTGGCAATTTGTTGAACGACATTTTGAACTTCTTCTTGAATATTTTTAATGAGCTCAGAAATGCCTTGCACTGCTTTTCCACTTTCGTCAGCAAGGGTACGAACTTCCTCCGCTACGACAGCAAAACCTTTGCCATGCTCACCCGCGCGCGCTGCTTCAATCGAGGCATTCAACGCTAATAAATTCGTTTGGGCTGCAATATCGCCTACAAGCTGAATAATTTGTTCTACTTTTGCGGCGTTGTCTTCCAATCGTTTAACCGTTTGCAAGGAATCCTCGTTTTCCTTTGCAAGACGCTGAATACCGGAGACTAAAGAATGGATAATATCCTTTGACTCTTGAAGATCCTGTACCAGTTCACGTGAAACATTTCCAGAGCTCTTAGCTGTCTCCTGAACCTCTTCTGCAATACGGATGACATCTTCAACAGACTCTGCTGTTGCTTGAATCGACACTGCTGAATTGTCTGCTCCCATCGAAATTTCGCTTATCGTTCTTGCGATCGCTTCTGCTTGTTCAGCAGCAGCAGAGGATTCACGGGAAATGGAGATCACTTTTTCATTCGTCGCTTGGAAGTTTTCATCAATTTTTTGCACCATTTCTTTCAAGTTGAAAAGCATGTGATTGAAAGCAACCCCAAGAGCACGAATCTCATCATCAGATTTTGAAAGCTCAACATCAACGGAGATGTCGCCATGGGCCGCCTTCAAAGCCACTTTTTCCAATTTTTGCAGCGGTTTAATAATAAAGCCGGCTGCTAGAAATGCCAAAATTCCAGACCAGATAATCCCTAAGCTTAATGTAATAATCGTGAATGTAATTTCTCCAAATGGCAGCATATCTTGAATCATTGGATATAAAAAGTAAATAAATAGTCCACTCGTAGTATAAGTAATGAGTGCAAGCGTCGTAATAAATAAGACAAGTTTTTTCCTTAGACCAAACTTATATTTCTTTTTCTCCTCCATCTTCTTCCTCCCTAAATGTCTCCGAGACCATTAATTTCTCGATTATTTTCTTTATATTCTCACTGATGTCAATATAGGTCTTTCTATATGTTTCTAAGGAGCCACCAAATGGATCGTGAATATCACTATTTATTTTTTCACCTGCAAATTCCTTTAAAGTAAATACTTTCCCCTCAGAATTTGGAAACATAGAGAGAACAGATCGCTTATGGCTTTCTGTCATCGTGAATATATATGAAGCCCAATCCACTAACCCCTTCGTAAGCATAGACGACCGGTGAACATGCTCAATACCCTCTTCTTCCAATATTCTTTGTACATGCGATGAAGCAGGTGCCCCATCCATTGCATATACTCCAGCAGATTTCACTTCCATTTCAGGAATTTTTTTACTCTTTAAAATAGCTTCTGCCATTGGACTTCTGCAAGTATTACCTGTGCAAACAAATAGTATGCGAGTCACCCTGGTTCCCCCTTCTTTCTACATTATAAGACATTTTTATTAGAAAAGAAGAATTTTTTTACAAATAAAGCAGTGTCAATAGTCCTAGTCGGATATAAATACCCCTAGTAAAACCTTGCCCGCCATTAGGATAAACAATACAAGCTTGGCGGATTTTCCTTTCTAATAGTTCTCATTATATCCTCTAACTCGCTGAAACAAAATAAAAAAAGCTGCTGTTACAATAGCAGCAATTTTATACCGAACGCAAGTAAAATTCCACCCCCAAGGGCTTCGCTATACGTTCCTAACCAACCTTGTACTTTTCTTCCAAGCAGTAAGCCCATCCACGTAAGAATGCATGCTCCCAGCCCAAAACAAACGAGAACTAACACTGTTTTTGCCCCGTAAATTCCCAGAGTCAAACCTACGGAAAAACTGTCAATACTTACCCCTAGCGCAAAAAGAAGGAGTCCTAAACCAACGGGTGTGAACCGTGATTCTTCCTCCTTTTTAAAACTTGATAAAATCATTTGTACACCTAAAAGAAGCAATAGTCCTCCGCCAAGCAGAGCGGCAACCTCTCCAAATTGCTTTGACAGAAAGCGACCAGCCACCATTCCCAGCATGGGCATTAGCACATGAAAACAGCCGATAGTGACCCCGATTTTAAGGATTTGCTTCAATCGAATTGGGATCATTCCCATTCCTAACCCTACGGAGAATGCATCCATCCCAAGAGCAAATGCCATTATCATTAGTGTAATCATTTCTCCGATTAGTTCAGACATCCATGCGCCCCCTTTGGATCTGCTATTTCAGCATATGCATGTCCATAGGGGGACAAGAACTAGAAATCATTTTGTAACATAAATGTAATATTCTAATTTTCCGTGATTACCTTATGTCCTGCAGCCTTCAAAAGGCGATTCATAATGGCTTCACCGACTCCTTCATGAACGAAGGCTTCACTAAATATGATATTCACATCCGATTTGTTAAAGCTTCTAAGCGCATCATACAATCCGCTTGCTACAGTCTCTAACCTGCTCCTTTGTCCACACACTTGAACGATGTCACTCTCATAATAATCGCGGTTTTCTACCGTGGTCAGTACACCGACTTTAAGACCCTCTCGTTTTTTTTCAAAGATAAGCTGTTGAATATATTCTCGGCTCCCTTTTACTAAATAAAGCGGGGCATCAGGGGCATAATGGGTATATTTCATTCCAGGCGATTTTGGCGCCTTATCCTGACTTGCCAACGCTGGATCAACCTTGACGAGACCAATCTCCGCTTCTAGCTGTTCCTTTGTAACACCACCAGGCCGCAAGATTTGTGGGATATCACCCGTGCAATCTAAGACGGTTGATTCCACTCCTATCCCCGTTGAGCCACCATCCACAATGGCGGATACTTTCCCATTTAAGTCTTCCCATACATGCTCTGCCGTTGTCGGACTAGGCCTGCCAGAACGGTTTGCACTCGGCGCTGCAATAGGAAGACCCGACGCTTGAATAAGCGCCAAAGCAACCGGGTGTTCAGGCATGCGAATTGCAACTGTGGATAAGCCCGCAGTCGCAAGTTCAGACAGTACCCCTGCTTTCTTTTGAAAAATAATCGTTAAAGGACCTGGCCAAAACTTCTCCATTAAAAGCTCGGCCGTCTGCGGTACTTCTACAACAAACTCCTTAATTTGCTGAAGTTCACTTATATGAATAATTAACGGATTATCACTCGGTCTTCCTTTCGCTGCAAAAATCTTCCGCACCGCAGCATCTGATTTTGCGTTTCCACCCAAACCATAAACCGTTTCCGTCGGAAAAGCGACAACCTCATTTTTCACTAATCTATCTGCAGCCTCTATTATTTGTGGATATGTTGACAGATTATCCACATTTTTATCCACTTTAAAGTATGATGTATCCATAATCTTCCACCTTCGTCTTCTTTCCATCTAAACGGTACTTTCCTACTTTATCACGTAAGAAAGTATAAGAGAAGGGGATATGATTCTCAAGTTTTATCCACAAATTGTGGATAAAACTGTTTATAAAGTGGATAACTTTGTGGATATATCCACATTATTCAAGCTTTAAACGCATAAATAACGAGTTGTCCACATTCATAATATGTTTCACATGCTCGGAAGCAAATAATCCGTTAGGCAAATTCTCTTTATCTTCTCTTTCAAAACCCAATACTGAAAATAACGATAGCGAAGAGCGTTTATTTGTTGCAAGATATAGACTTTCCAACTTTTTTTCTCGGGCAAGCTTAAGCATTTGCTCAAGAAGGAAAAGCAACTCATTTTCACTAAGTTTTTGCGTCATTGCTAAAGAACGAAGTAAGCCATATGTTCCTAACGGCTCTATCCCTATTGTTGCCTGGATTTGCTCATCCTCATCTTCCAGAATCAAAAAATATTCAATCGCATCCTCGACTCCATCTGTTCCAAGGTTTGCCTTTTCTAGAAATGCTATTAACCTATCCTTATCTGTCATTCGAGCACAACGTATTAATGCTTCCATCTACTCACACCTCTTTTTTTTAATATCTACTCTATTAATATGTGGATATGTTGTAGATAGAACCATTTTTGCTAGAATACACTGCACTACCTTCATTTGTATTCCTGTAGGTAATCAAAAGAATCTGAAACCTATTATCCAAAGATCTTTTCAAAGATTTCTACTAGGAAAAACTTTACTTTCACTTCTTCTTCCTCATCCTCAACGAAAAGCGGCTCCTCTTGTTCTTCTTGTTTTTCTTGTTCTTCTTGTTCCTCTTCCACCGCTTCTTCCTCTATTCCTTCACTTACTGCCACACTGTTGGAAAAATCAAGGAAACATAGCGGCGGGAAAAGGACGCACCACCAGTTCGCACCTTGCCCCTCCCCAATCGAGACAAGAATTGCCTCGTATTCACCTGCTGGATAGAGAAATTCACCGTATAGTTTTGTTGGGAATTCAACCTTTTTATCATAAGCAGCTTCCACTTTATCGGTGCTACCGTTAGTGCGTACTACGTCTTCTGCAATCTTTTCAATTTCTGGAATTCTTGACTCGATTAATCTGCGCGCAGCTTCTACAGAAGTTAAATCCTCCACCCATGCTGAAATTTCTGCATTTATGGCATCCCGCACTTTTCTTTTCATCTCTTGGTCTTTTTCATGATCACTATTTGCTAAAATTCGCAACCGTATCGCTTCATTCGGAATTACAACTAAGTCATTCGCAGTTACTTCATTTTTTGGTATATATAAACTAAGAATTGTTCCAATTGATAGAATTAGAATATATGCCAATGCTATTGTTTTGGCTTTCATGTTTGACCACCCCTTCACCACACAGTGTGGACAGGAGTTGAGAATCTTAAACTATTAAAATTAAATTTTTTACTAGTCGTGTCTTCCGATATCGGTCTTAAATTGATTATTTCGGTCTTTATTGGATTATATCGGTCTTAGAATTCATTTATCGGTCAAACAAAAAAAAGGACTTCCTAAAAAGTCCTTTCTCGTTATCCCCATTCAGCAAACACCATGCGATCCTTGCCATTAATATCATGGATAACTTCAACGCTTGCCTGCGGAAAGGCATCCTCCACCAATCGGGCCACAAGCACACCTTGACCTGCCCCAACTTCAAATGCAATCATCGCCTTTTCATTCATGACAAATGGCAATTGCTCCATTAAACGGCGGTAAATGACAAGCCCGTCATTCCCTGCAAAAAGAGCTCGATGCGGCTCATGCTCTGTAACTACTACCGACATCGCTTTTCGATCACCTTCAGGAATGTAGGGAGGATTTGACATAAGAACATCAAACCTTTGCCCCTTTTCCACAAAAGGAGTGAGCAAGTCGCCTTCAACAAAAGAAATCTCAGCTCCTAACTCAGTTGCATTTTTCTTCGCTACCTCAAGTGATTCCCTAGCTATATCTGTCGCTGTGACGATGAGGTTCTCCCTTTCTAGCTTCATCGTTATCGCAATCGCCCCACTGCCCGTCCCGATGTCAACAAGAGAAACAACCTGATCCGCGGCAAACTTTTTCTTCATTCTCTCAAGAGCATGATAGACAAGCTCTTCCGTTTCTGGTCTTGGGATAAGAACTTCTTTATTCACCGAAAAAGTTCGGCCGTAAAATTCCTCATATCCGATTAAATATTGTACCGGCTCCCCTTCACCATGTTGATGGACCGCCTTAGCAAACGCTTGCCAAACGTCCTGCGAAAGCTCATCATGGAAGCTCGCAAACAACTTTGCGCGGTTCATCCCCGTATAATGGCGAAGTAATAATTCCCCCGCATTTTCATCGCGACCTCGCTCCGTTAAAAAAGAAGAAGCCCACTTGAGGGCTTCGAACACTTTCTTACACATCTGAAGCACTTTCCAATTTCGCGGACTGATCCTCTAAAATTAAAGCGTCGATAATTTCATCCAATTTCCCTTGTAAAATTTGATCGAGCTTTTGGATGGTTAAACCGATCCGATGATCTGTCACACGATTTTGCGGGAAGTTGTACGTGCGAATGCGCTCTGAACGATCTCCTGTTCCAACAGCAGATTTGCGATTTTGGTCATATTCTGCTTGCGCTTCTTGTTGAAATTTATCGTACACGCGAGCGCGCAGTACTTTCATTGCCTTATCTCTGTTTTTATGCTGGGACTTTTCATCCTGACAAGTAACAACAATGCCAGTAGGAATATGGGTTAAACGCACAGCCGACATGGTCGTGTTAACGCTCTGTCCACCCGCACCAGAGGAAGCATATGTGTCAAAGCGAATATCTTTATCATGAATTTCAACTTCAACATCTTCTGCTTCCGGCAAAACAACTACTGTCGCTGTAGAAGTATGAATACGTCCACCAGATTCAGTTTCAGGAACACGCTGAACACGATGGGCTCCATTTTCAAATTTAAGCTTTGAATAAGCGCCATTTCCATTGATCATAAAGATAATTTCTTTGAATCCGCCTACACCTGTGGAACTGGATTCTATTACTTCTATTTTCCAACCCTGCGCTTCTGCAAAACGGCTGTACATGCGGTAAAGATCTCCCGCAAATAAGGCAGCCTCATCGCCTCCAGCAGCCCCACGTATTTCCATGATTACATTCTTATCATCATTTGGATCTTTAGGAATCAGAAGGATCTTTAAGCGCGCTTCAAGCTCTTCCACCCTTTCCTCTAACTCATTAAGCTCTTCTTTGACCATTTCACGCATTTCAGGGTCAAGCTTTTCCTCAAGCATCGCTTTCGCATCTTGAAATTGTGAGCGCACCTCTTTATATTCACGATAAGCGTCGACTGTTTCTTGAATATCTGACTGTTCTTTAGAATATTCACGTAATTTGTTCGGATCATTAACAATTTCCGGATCGCTCAATAGTTCATTTAACTTCTCATAACGGTCTTCCACCGCTTGTAATCGATCAAACATGCGTTTCACCTCAGGTTTATTTCCCTTTAGAAAGGGTTTGACATTTCTTCGTTTATTTAAAATATACTAATTGAGATTCATTCATTGAGTTACAATTGTTGATTTGTGGACTATATCAAATACCCATAACATTCTAATTATAGTATAGAGGCCAAACATCGTCAAAACCAATCCAAAAAAAACATGCGCAAGTTTGAGCATGCTTTTTTTATTCCTCATTCACTTTTACTTCTATATCATAGCTAGGGAGTGCCGCAATCAAAAGCTTATGGAGTTTAGCCTGCGCCTCCATCTTTTCCTTTGCCGATAGATTCTGCTCTGTGTGTGCTGTCACCCACAAATCATTGCCGTTAATCCAAACAGAATCCGGGGTAAACTCACCCGTGTCAGTAATGACCTTTTTTGCATGCTCAATATCCGTCCCTTGATTACGCTCTGAACCTGTATTTATTAAATTCGGATTTTGGTCAGACATTGTCCTTCCAGGAAGTTCACGATTCGTGACATTCGTCTCGACTGGGTTTTTATCTTCAACCAGTTCATTTTGTAGCGCACCATCACAGGCCGTTAAACAGAAGAGAAAGATAAGTAACGAAAGTTTCCTCATTCATCTCACATCCTTCATTATTCTCTTTTTAGAATGCCCAATTTTCGAAAATGGGTTGAAGAAGTTATTTCCTTTTTGCGCAAAATTTCGAGAGCTTACATTTTATAAAAATTAATATTTTTAATTATTGTTATAAATAATTAAATTTATTTAATTAAATAATTAATTTTTATTATTTACCAATTAATTTATTTGATATATAATCAAAACAAACAAAGGAAAGGATTTTCAAGAATGACTTATAAGATCATTACAAACTGTCCTGTCTGCAGTAAAACCTTAAAGGTGACAAGGCTACACTGTTCCCATTGTCATACAACCATCGAGAATGAATTTGAATTGTCGAAATTAGCTTCATTATCAAAAGAACAGCTTCATTTTGTTGAAATTTTTTTAACCTGCCGAGGCAACATCAAAGAGGTCGAAAAAGAACTGGGGATCTCTTATCCAACCGTTCGTGGAAAATTGAACGATATCATTTCAGCACTTGGATATGAACCGAAAAAGAAAAATGAAGTCGATGAGAAGAAAGTTGTAACGATGTTAGAAAATGGAGAGATTACTGCAGAAGAAGCCATTAAGCTGTTAAAAGAAGAATAGGAGGAATTTGCAATGAGAGAGGAAATTGCCAAGATATTATCAATGGTTCAAGATGGGAAAATTGATGCCGATAAGGGGGCTGAATTAATTCAAATTTTACAAGATAAAGAAGAAGCTACAGATTCGTTCGTTGAAAAACCAAAATCAAACAATTACTTTGACAAGATGCTCAAAGTTCGCATTCAGTCAACGGATAACGATAATGTCACAGTCAATTTGCCGCTAAAGCTTGTTAAGGTCGTTTTAATGGCTGGTCACAGCATCGCGGCAAGCATCCCTGAGTCAGAGAAATATGTAAAAGACATTGATATCAATCTTATTATTGATGCGATCGAAAATGAATTGGATGGCCCCATTGTTGATGTAAAGTCAGCAAACGGCGATACCATTTCTATCATCATTGAATAGTGAGTTGCTTATGATCCATTTAAAAGTGAAAACAAAGGACATCCGTTTTTCCATCCCCATTCCGTATGCAATTTTAGACATCGGCATCTCGGTTTTATCTTCAAAGTTGGTTCAACAACAACTTAGCAAACGGACAAAAACACACTCCGAAGAAAAAAAATGGGACTATTCGCTGCCATCAATAGAGAAAGAAATGCTAAAGCCCATTATCAGAGAATTAAAAAACTATAAGGGACTTGTTCTCGTCGATATTAAAGATAAAGAAGGTACGGAGGTTCACATAAGACTATAATTAGCAAACGGACACTGATTGTTCAGATTATCAACAAAAGGTAGCGAAAGTTTCGCTTCCTTTTATTTTTTTCCGAGCGACGGTGGACGGTGACTATCTGTTCCCTACAAGTTTAAATCTCCGCTCGAATCAACCAGGTTGCCATATCAAATTGGCCATTTTCATTTCATAGCTAAACGTAAACCACGACTGTAAGTGGCTTTATTCTTTTTCATCACCGTTCAAAGAAAAATAAAAGCAAGTCAAGGAAGATTCGCCTATCCTTCACCTGCTTTAGTTCAAAGATCTTTTCAAATAGCTACACTACATTCAAACTGACTTAGATATGGTTTTCTTTGCTAGTACGTTCGGCGACTTTGGAACTTCATGATGATGGCGACAGCGGGCTTCATAGGCTTCAGCTGCTCCTACTAAAATAATCGGATCATCATAGGAAGCAGGGCGACCGTTAATTAAACGTTGTGTGCGACTAGCTGGCGAACCGCACACTGTGCAAACCGCTTGAAGCTTTGTGACCGATTCTGCAATCGCCATTATATTTGGCATTTGCCCGAAAGGTTCGCCGCGGAAATCCTGATCAAGCCCCGCAGCAATAACACGATGTCCACTGTCTGCTAAATGCTGAATAACGTTCACGATCTCCGAATCGAAAAATTGAACTTCATCGATGGCAACGATCTCTTCATTTGATTCAATATGTTTAAAAATATCTGTTGAATGAGCGATTGGAATAGCATTGAATGATGTACCATTATGAGAGACAACAGCGTCGCTGCTATAGCGATTATCAATTTTCGGCTTAAAAACAACTACTTTTTGTTTCGCGTATTCAGCCCTACGAACGCGGCGAATCAGTTCCTCCGATTTACCAGAAAACATGCTTCCGCACACTACTTCCACCCAGCCGTGATGATTTACTACATACATGTACAGGTCTCTCCTTCCATGATACATACGATTCGAACCAATGTCACAATGTTCTAACTTCAACTAGAAAAGGAGCTTCCTCTTCACTTGCACAATGACTTGGACTCAATCTATGTAAAACTAATCTATATAAATTCCTTAGAAATTTGGCAAAATTGAAATAAAAAACAGGCAAAGGTTCTGCCTGTTTAATGATTGATTATTGTTGTTGTGATTTAAGGCCATATTTCTTATTGAAACGGTCAACACGTCCGCCAGCTTCAGCGAATTTTTGACGTCCAGTATAGAATGGATGGCACTCAGAACAAGTTTCAACACGGATTTCTTCTTGAACAGATCCTGTTTCAAACTCGTTACCGCAAGCACATTTCACCGTTGCTTTTTTATAATTTGGATGAATTCCTGATTTCATTCCTTTTCATCTCCTTCCGCCCTGAATCTTTCGAAACAGAGTTATCATATACAGCATAGTATGGCCATGCTGCCTGAAAATCATAAACGCACAAACTCTATTATAACAGCGAGAGATTTGTTTTGCAATATGGGAATTTTTTTACACAAAATAGGCTTTATCTTATGCTACCCTATCATTAAATAGGCATTTCCCTCAAGCCATCAACTTAAGATCTCTTCGCTTTAATCTCCTCATCCAGCTTGGCAAAAAACTCTTCATTCGACTTTGTTGATTTAAGCTTACGTAAAAATTTATCCACAAAATCCGGACTGTCCGTCATGGATTTACGGATTGCCCACAGCTTATCTAAATGATCCTTCGGAATAAGTAGTTCTTCTTTACGCGTACCAGATCGACGTATATCAATCGCAGGGAAAATTCTCCTTTCGGCAAGGCTGCGATCAAGGTGAAGTTCAAGATTCCCTGTCCCTTTAAATTCCTCGTAAATAACATCATCCATACGGGAGCCGGTATCGACAAGAGCTGTTGCTAAAATCGTCAAGCTGCCACCCTCTTCAATATTTCGGGCAGCCCCAAAGAAACGCTTTGGTCGATGAAAGGCAGCTGGATCAATCCCTCCGGAGAGAGTTCGTCCACTCGGCGGAATGACAAGATTATAAGCACGAGCAAGACGTGTAATACTATCCATTAAAATAATGACATCTCTTTTATGCTCAACAAGCCTCATTGCTCTTTCAAGAACGAGCTCAGCAACTTTAATATGGTTCTCTGGAACCTCGTCAAAGGTCGAGCTGACAACATCACCAGCGACAGAGCGCTCAATATCTGTTACCTCCTCTGGACGTTCGTCAATGAGAAGAACGATTAACTCCGCTTCAGGATGATTCGTGGTGATACTATTGGCAATTTGTTTTAATAACACTGTTTTACCTGCCTTTGGCGGTGCCACGATTAAACCGCGCTGTCCAAATCCAACTGGTGCGATTAAATCCATAATTCTCGTAGACATATGCTTCGGTGTTGTTTCGAGCTTCATTTGTCTATCTGGATAGAGGGGAGTTAAGGCTGGGAAATGAACACGTTCTTTCGCCGATTCTGGGTCATCGCCATTTACTGCTTCAACATGGAGAAGGCCAAAATAGCGCTCATTTTCTTTAGGAGGGCGAACCTTACCTGATACTTTATCACCGTTTCTTAAATCAAATCTTCTAATTTGCGATGCAGAAATATAAATATCCTCTGAGCTAGGGGAATAGTTAATCGGACGCAGGAAACCGAAGCCTTCAGATTGAATAATCTCAAGTACTCCCTCCATGAAGAAATAACCTTCCTGCTCTGCACGTGCTTTAAGGATGGCAAAAATTAATTCTTTTTTTGTTAGTTTACTGTAGTAAGATACTCTATATGTTTTTGCAAGTTCATAGAGTTCTTTTAGCTTCATATTTTCTAAGCCTGAAATTGTTAATTCCATCATTACACCACTCTTTAATTTTATAAATTGGATTTTTTTATCTTGAGCCTCTATTAACGAACTATCTTTTATTTATTGAACACGGGACTTCTCTAAAAAATAAGGAAAGAATGCATTTTGAGGCTATAAGAAGCATGAGAAGAGATAAATTCACTTATTTTCAGTCAATTTCATCGATCAGAAAAATGCCTTGTTTTGGAAAATCCCGATTGGCAAAACGAATGTATAAATACCGTTTTTATACTTCGGCTTAAATTGTGTGAACTTGACTCAAATAAAAAACAATTTTTATTTTACCCTGTTTTATAAATAGTAATCAATATAAATTTTTAATTTGGTTGTCATGGTAGGAAGGTTTTTGATATTGGAAGGAGTTGATGTCTTCCTGTTGACCTCAACTTTCTTAATCTTTGAGCTGGTTTTTCGCCATTCTAGGTTGCAGCTCTGGCTCAATGATGGGAGGAGCCAGAGCATTAAGATGTTATTTTATCACTAAATGAGGTTTCTTTTTAAGACTGTGGCGACCCTCAACAAAGCGTACTGTTCCCGATTTTGCTCTCATGACGATAGAATGAGTAGAACCGTATGCCCCATTGTATTGCACACCTTTTAGTAATTCACCGTCCGTAATACCAGTTGCTGCAAAGATGGCATCGTCCCCCTTCACAAGGTCATCCATTCGCAGTACCTTGTTCACATCAATCCCCATCTTCTTGCAGCGTTCTAATTCGGCATCATCCTGAGGAAGAAGCCTTCCTTGAAGTTCACCACCTAAGCATTTTAAGGCAACTGCCGCAAGCACTCCCTCCGGGGCTCCGCCGGAACCGAATAAAATGTCTACTCCCGTCCGTTTAAATGCCGTGTTATACGCGCCAGCAACGTCTCCATCATTAATTAATTTAATACGAGCACCAGCTTCACGAATCTCTTCAATGATCTTGGCATGACGTGGACGATTCAACACCGTTGCCACAACATCTTCAATATCTTTATTTTTAGCTTTTGCAACCGCTCTTAAATTATCAGTGACTGAAGCATTTATATCAACTTGACCGACGGCTTCCGGCCCCACAGCAATTTTGTCCATATACATATCTGGAGCATGAAGCAAGTTGCCGCGGTCAGCGATTGCGATTACCGCCAGCGCATTCCAGCCTCCTGAAGCCACAATATTTGTCCCTTCGAGAGGATCGACAGCAACGTCCACTTCAGGTCCGTTTCCAGTTCCTAGCTCTTCGCCAATATAAAGCATCGGCGCCTCGTCCATTTCACCTTCACCGATTACGACTGTACCTCTCATCGGGATCGTGTTAAAGACATCTCTCATCGCTGTAGTCGCAGCATCATCAGCCTCGTCCTTTTTTCCTCTACCCATCCAACGAGCAGATGACAATGCTGCCGCCTCTGTAACACGAACCAATTCCATTGATAAACTTCTTTCCATCGGTCTTCCTCCCCCAACTATCCTCCAGCGTATGAACAACTGAAGTAACAATCTGCAATTTCTAGTTTGTTTAAGCTTGTTTCATTTGCTCCATCTCTTCTTTTGAAAGCTGCTCTCTCCAAATCGTTGCACCTAAGCCTTCGAGTTTTTCAACTAAATGACTATAGCCTCTATCTATATGGTCGACCCCCGTAATTTCAGTGACCCCTTCCGCTATTAATCCAGCAATCACTAAAGACGCCCCAGCACGCAGGTCACTTGCCTTCACTTTGGCACCTTGAAGTTTGACAGGACCGCTAATAATAGCCGAACGCCCTTCCACCTTAATATTAGCGTTCATTCTTCGCAACTCGTCAATATGCTTAAAGCGAGCACCATAAATCGTATCTGTAACAACGCTCGTTCCTTCAGCTTTTGTTAACAATGAGGTAAAAGGCTGCTGCAGATCAGTCGGAAACCCTGGGTACACAAGTGTTTTTATATCTACCGCTTTAAAAGTATCCGCTTTCCCGACAAAAACCTGATCGTCCTTCGTCTCAATCGGAACGCCCATTTCCCGCAATTTGGCAATTAATGATTCAAGATGTTGAGGAATAATATTATCGATGAGTATTCCTTCACCCACCGCTGCACCCAAAATCAAGTACGTACCCGCCTCGATTCGGTCAGGAATAATCGTATGTCTGCAGCCATGAAGCTCATCAACGCCATCGATGCGGATCACATCTGTACCAGCTCCCTTTATCTTTGCACCCATATTTGTTAGAAGAGTGGCGACATCAATAATTTCAGGTTCTTTCGCTGCATTTTCAATAATCGTACGTCCTTTAGCGCGGACAGCCGCAAGCATAATATTAATGGTCGCTCCAACACTGACCACATCTAAATAAATTCTGGCACCAACTAATTCATCCGCTCGCAAATAAATGGCTCCCTGCTCGTTTGTTACACTCGCACCTAATGCTTCAAAACCTTTTATATGCTGGTCAATCGGTCTCGGACCTAAATGGCATCCTCCAGGCAAACCGATGACTGCTTTTTTAAAACGTCCGAGCATTGCTCCCATTAAATAATAGGATGCTCGAAGCTTTTTCACCTTCCCGTTCGGCAATGGCATGGAAATCATTGAAGAAGGATCTACGGTCATTTCATGATTTGAAAACTGAACAGATCCACCAATTTCCTCTAGAAGACTCTTCAGTAACTCGACATCAGAAATCTCCGGCAAACCTTCAATCGTAACAGGTGAGTCGGCTAATATAGTCGCCGGGATAAGAGCCACAGCACTGTTTTTGGCTCCACTTATCCGCACTGTCCCTGTTAAAGGGTAACCGCCTGCAATTTTGAGCTTATCCATCTCTGACTCCCTTCTTAGCATGATGTTGTCATTTACAGGTAGCTTCCTCCAAACATCACGACTTTGATGATGAAAGAAAATGGGTCACAACCAATCTACTCGCTTATTTAGCAATATAGACATGTTCAAGCAAATACATTCGTTGTTTTTAAAACTGATTATTTCATTAACCACTTTACCATAAAAGTAGAGCTTGGCACCTCGCCTATGTTTTAAAAAATATGTTTATTCTTCTCGATTTTTCCAGTCTGCTAAAAATGCCTCAATTCCTTTATCCGTTAAAGGATGATTGCATAGTTGCAGAATAACCTTATAGGGAATAGTTGCGATATGGGCACCTCGTAAAGCTGCCTCTGTTACATGTTGTGGATGTCTAATAGATGCTGCAATAATTTCAGTTTCAATATCGTGGATAGCGAAGATTTCAGAAATAGTGGAAATAAGCTCTAAACCATTATGACCGATATCATCAAGTCTCCCTAAAAATGGCGAAACGTAAGAAGCTCCTGCACGAGCTGCTAACAAAGCTTGATTAGCACTAAAAATCAATGTCACATTTGTTTTAATTCCTTCTTTTGAAAAAACAGATACTGCTTTTAAACCTTCTGGTGTCATCGGCACTTTGATCGTGATGTTCGGTGCTATTTTTGCAAGTTCACGCCCCTCACGTATCATTCCTTCTGCCTCAAGTGAAATAACCTCTGCACTAACGGACCCTGGAACAAGGGCTGTAATTTCACGAAGGCGCTCCTCAAATGTAACATTTTTCTCTTTCGCTACAAGCGATGGGTTTGTTGTTACACCAGCAATAATACCGAGGGAAAAAGCTTCTTTAATTTCTTCTATATTTGCCGTATCAATAAAAAATTTCATCGTCCATTTCTCCTTTTTCGTTATCTGTATGCCATCAAGCATTACTACTATTGACTCAATTGAGCAAAGAGCATTCTCCTAAAATAAAGAGCAAATTCAAGAATAATGAAATTAAAACCGCCTTAAGGGAAAAGGCGGTTTTATGTCGACATGTTCATTGTTTTGGAAATATTACGCTTTTCCTGAAGAACCAAATTCACGCATTTTGCCAATAACTGTTTCTTTAATTGCTTCACGTGCTGGTCCAAGATATTTACGTGGATCGTACACTTCAGTGTCTGCAGCAAGCACTTCACGTACTTTTTTCGCAGATGCAATTTGGTTTTCAGTATTTACGTTAATTTTGGCTGTTCCTAAAGATACTGCTCTTTGAATATCTTTTGTTGGAATACCAGTTCCACCATGAAGAACTAGAGGCAGGCCTGTTGCTTTACCGATTTCCTCCATTTCTTTAAAGCCAAGATTAGGTTCTCCTTTATAAGGACCATGAACGGAACCTAACGCTGGAGCAAGACAATCAATGCCTGTTAGCTTCACAAGTTCTTCGCACTCTTTTGGATCGGCATAAATAACGCCGTCTGCCACGACATCATCTTCTTGACCGCCAACTGTGCCAAGCTCAGCTTCTACAGAAACACCTTTTGAATGTGCATATTCAACTACTTTTTTCGTTGTTTCAACATTCTCTTCAAAAGGGTGATGTGAAGCATCGATCATAACAGAAGTAAAGCCTGCATCAATCGCTTCCTTACATTTATCAAAGCTAGATCCATGATCTAAATGGATCGCCACTGGAACTGTAATTCTATAGTCTTCTAAAAGCCCTTCAACCATTTTAACAACAGTTTTAAAGCCTCCCATATAACGACCTGCACCTTCAGATACACCAAGAATTACTGGAGATTTCTCCTCCTCAGCAGCTTGTAGAATCGCTTGTGTAAACTCTAGGTTATTAAGATTAAATTGGCCGACAGCGTAGCCGCCCTCTTTTGCTTGAATAAGCATTTCCTTCATTGAAACTAAAGGCATTTTTCTTCCTCCTTTTACATGATCTATTCTCCCAATAGCTGAAATTCTTTAAAAGTTTTCCCTTTATAAATCTCGGTTATGTACTTAACATTCAAGCATTGTGAAGAATGACCCTGTAAAACATTCTACCAAATATGCTCAAGAAAAGCTATGCAGATTGTGGACAAAGGCAAAAATATGTAAATGACAAAATACCATTAAAATAAATGAAACCGTTGTCTTTGAGCGCTCGAAAACAAAGAAAGCCTATTGCATCAAGCACCCGTTCCAAAACAGGGTTGTTCATAAAAATTTAATATAATTTTACTCTTCTGTGACAGAAATATATTTTTTAACAGCTTCACGAATATCATCAATGTCAAACGGTTTGGCAAAATGAGCTAAAGCACCCAAATTTTTCGCCTCTTGGATCATATCCAATTCCCCATATGCAGTCATAATAATAACGCGAATCTCTTGATTAATAAGTTTCATTCTTTTAAGAATTTCAATTCCATCCATCCCTGGAATTTTCATATCAAGTAACACTAGGTCTGGGCAATTATTTGCCACAATATCTAAAGCCTGTACTCCATTCGCCGCCTGATGGGTCTCGTAACCTTCTTTTTGCAACACCTCATTTAGCAGAATACGAATGCCAAACTGATCATCAACAATTAAAATCTTCCCTTTCATAAAACCACCTCTTCCTCAATTTAGAATCTACTTTGATGCTGTTGTGACCATTTATGTATATGAATTTCAGCATGGCTCAAGTTGATGAAAAAACGAATAATATAGAGAAATAAAAAATCGTTCATTTTTTTTCATTTTTTTAATACCATTCTGAAAGACATTCTATGTTCAGTTCTTTTCCCCTGATGTAAGAGAAAGAAACCAATAAGAGAAGTGAGCAAATTCTTTTTTTAAAAAGATATTTGCCTTACTATTGATGGAAAATGTTGATAATCCTTCCACCTCATTAAATTCTATTTCTTTCATTCAGATTCCTGCATAATAAATCATTATTTTGCCTTTTTCCAAAAAGCTTGATTATAATCTAGACGAGGAGGTTTTACGATGTTAAAAATGTTTTCTACCCAATTAACGGGGTTATTTAATCGAATACATGAAAAAGAGGAATTTTCATTCGAAGATGGAGCGAGATTGCTCGCTCAAGCTGCGGTCGGAGACGGGATCATTTACCTATACGGAAAGAAGGAAATGGCAGCTATTTTAGCCGAAGCGTTTCATAGCAGCGAGCCATTAAAAATTGCTAAGCCTTTGGAAGGCCATGAACACGAAGTTACCGAGGCAGATCGAGTTGTTATTTTTTCTAGATATTCCGATGACAAGGAAGCGCTGAAAGTTGCCAAGTGGTTACAGGAACGGAGAATTCCCTTCGTCACCGTTGCAACCAAAACCAACGATGAAAGGGAGTGTTTGGCCGCTCTCTCTGATGTACATATTAATTTGCACGTTACAAGGGGCCTGCTCCCTGATGAAGATGGAAACCGTTACGGCTATCCCGCTTCCATGGCAGCCCTATTTGTCTATTACGGGTTAACCTTAACCTTAAGGGAAATTTTAGCAGACTACTAGGAGGGCAAGTTCGATTAAGGAACCCCGATTTGACCGGAACGACCGAAGTATTTCCGGGTTGTGACCGATTACGAGGCCGATTCAACCAGAACAAACACGGTATTCTCGAAAAGCGGTTGAATTCGAATTCTATTCGTCCGGAAAGAGCGGGATGTAACCGAGTAGCAGCCAATATGCAATGGGCGCCCATTTACCTCTTCTCTAACCAAATACGAACTTTTTCGTTCTGAGCCGAACACATACTCGCACCTGCACTAGTTTGGGGAGATGAGTTGATATTCCAACAAAAATGGCGTATAAACTGAACCCAGTTTATACGCCATTTTAATGTTAACACTTTCGTTTTACTTATTCGTTTTCATGGATGCTTCTACGAAATCTCTAAATAATGGCTGTGGACGATTTGGCCTTGATGTGAATTCGGGATGGAATTGAGAAGCCACGAACCAAGGGTGGTCTGCTAATTCAATAATTTCCACTAAACGCCCGTCTGGACTCGTGCCAGAGAAAATGAAGCCAGCCTCTTCCATTTCTTGGCGAAATTTATTATTGAACTCATAACGATGACGATGACGTTCATAGATCACTTCATCTGCATAGGCAGCATACGCTTTTGATCCTTCTGTTAGCTTACATGGATATAAGCCGAGGCGTAGGGTTCCCCCTAAATCTTCAATATCTTTTTGCTCAGGAAGCAAATCGATAATTGGATGCGTCGTACTTGGAGCTATTTCAGCTGAATGTGCATCTGTATAGCCAAGAACATTGCGGGCATACTCTACTGAAGCTAGCTGCATTCCTAAGCAAATACCAAGGAACGGAATCTTATTTTCACGAGCAAATTGCGTCGCAAGGATTTTCCCCTCAATACCACGGTCTCCAAATCCACCAGGAACAAGAATACCGTCAACATTTTGAAGAAGCTCCTTTACATTGTCTGCATTCACTTCTTCTGAATTGATCCACTTAATGTCAATATCTGCATCAAAGGCATAGCCTGCATGCTTTAATGCTTCGACCACAGAAATGTATGCGTCTTGAAGCTCGACATATTTCCCAACGAGGGCAATTTTTGTTGTTTTTGACAAGTTAAGAACCTTATCGACTAATGCTTTCCATTCGGTCATTTCTGCCTCTGGAGCTTGAATTTTTAAATGCTCAAGCACAATTTGATCCATATGCTGCTCTTGTAATGTAAGAGGTATCGAGTATAAAGTGCTTGCATCTGGACATTCAATTACAGCCCTTGGGTCGATATCACAGAATAGGGCAATTTTATCTTTCATATCTTCAGCAATTGGCATTTCTGTACGAACAACAATGATATTTGGCTGAATTCCTAAGCTTCTCAATTCTTTCACGCTATGCTGCGTAGGTTTTGTCTTCATTTCACCTGCCGCTTTAATATAAGGAACTAAGGTACAGTGGATGTACATGACGTTATCACGTCCGATGTCGCTTTTGATTTGGCGGATCGCTTCAAGGAAAGGCAATGATTCGATATCGCCAACCGTTCCTCCGATTTCCGTTATCACGACATCAGCATTCGTTTCTTGACCGGCACGGAACACTCTATCTTTTATTTCATTCGTAATATGCGGAATAACCTGTACGGTTCCTCCTAAATAATCACCACGGCGTTCTTTTTGCAAAACAGTTGAGTAAATTTTTCCTGTTGTCACATTGCTGAACTTCGTCACATTAATATCTACAAAACGCTCGTAATGACCAAGGTCTAGATCCGTTTCTGCACCATCATCCGTTACAAAAACCTCTCCATGCTGGTACGGGCTCATCGTTCCAGGATCCACATTTATGTATGGATCGAATTTTTGAATTGTCACGCTCAAGCCTCGGTTTTTCAGCAATCTGCCAAGTGAAGCAGCAGTAATTCCTTTTCCTAACGATGAAACCACTCCACCAGTTACAAAGATATATTTTGTCATCAAAAAATCCCCCTTTAGATTAATTTTTCCTACTTGTACATCCACAAAGCGAAATAATAATGAAAAACAGCCTTTAATGCTTCACTAAAAATTGCCCGTTTTTCATAAAATAAAACCTCTTTTGCATCGCCTGTGAACCGTTGATAATGTTTGATACTGCCTGCGTTAGGGGTAATAGATACCTAGAAATTTGCCTATGAAAAGATCAGATGTACCACCTGCACCCATTAGTTTTCTCAAACTTGATTTTTCTTATCGCTGATGCCAAAAATTGATAAGCTATTATTTTGGACTACTCTTCATAAAGCTCGCGAGACTCTTCTATGGAAATAAAAGAGTCTCCCTTTTAGATAAAATAAAAACGCTCCACTTACAAATTTTTGTAAGGGAGCGTAAATCATATCACTATTGTCGTTCCTTTTTTAAGGAGCCCAAAAATGATTCTACAAGCCTCTTATAAAAAAGTCAAGATTATAAATCCTCTTCATCGTCTTCATCTAGATCATCAAAGTCGTCATCATCTTCATCAGCCGTTAGAAGGTCTTCATCTTCATCTTCAAAATCTTCATCGAAGTCCTCGTCGTCTTCGTCAAGATCTAGTAGATCATCGTCTTCTTCATCAGCAAGAATATCATCATAATCGATATCGTCTTCTTCGTCATCCTCATCGAAATCAAGGTCTTCATCCAGTACCTTCTTAGCTTTCTTCTTCTTTGGCTTAGTTGGTGTGATCACTTCTTCTTCAGATTGATCAACCGGATACCAAACTCGTAGTCCCCAGCGGTTCTCTCCTAAAGAAAGGAAACGACCATCAATATTTAAATCGGTATAAAACTGAGCGATTTTTACACGTACCTCTTCTTCCGTTAATCCTAATGTTGCCGTAATTTCATCCATGATTTCTTTAAATGAAGCTGGCTGCTTCTGACTATTCAATAATTCATAAGCCATTTCTATTAATGACATTTCTTGCAATTGTTCTTTTGAGAATTGTTTAAGACTCAACATTTGCACATCCTTTCACCATCTAAACACTGTAAACCTAGAGTTATCAGCACTTACGACTGATATTACTTCTGTTGACACTCTGAATAGCATATTCTCCATTATAAACAAAATATAGCCCTTTATGCTAGTTTCAGTTAGTCAATCTGTTACTTTTTTCTAAAAGTTGTAACTTCATCTATTTTAAGGCAATATCTCAAGGTGATTTCTGCTTCATTTTTTGTTTCCTTTTCTTCTTTGACGGATCGGACAACTGATCGAAGGCAAGCGTAAAGAAAAAGATTGCCAATAGGAAAAAAGAAACAGCACCCAACTGCCGCTCATATAAAAAAACAAGGGTCATAAGGATGACACTTAATGTCAAAAAAATGATAATCCGTCTTCTCAACGTCGCTCACATCCCAATCTGCATACTATCTTGATTATAAAGTAAAATGATTGATAATGTGAAAATTCCTCTAAATATATTTTGTAAAGAAATGTAAAGACCCTGTCCTATTTTCCTTCATTACTTGGGGAAATAAAATAGTTCAGACCAGAGAAAACTGTTTCCCTGGTCTGATCACTCACATGTTCCTGCGATATTGCCCGCCTACTTCATAAAGGGAACGGGTAATTTGTCCCAGACTCGCTACTTTTACCGTTTCCATTAATTCAGCAAAAATATTGCCCCCGTTAACAGCGACTTCTTTTAAGCGTTTTAAAGCAATCTCTGCTCTCTCTTCATTCCTTTTTTGAAACTCTTGTAAATTCCGGATTTGCAGTTCCTTTTCCTCCTTAGAGGCCCTAGCAAGCTCCATATTATCCAATTCCTCTTCTGATGGCGGATTTGGATTTAAATAAGTATTGACGCCAATGATCGGAAGCTCACCAGTATGTTTTTTCATTTCGTAAAACATTGACTCCTCTTGGATTTTCCCCCGCTGATACTGAGTCTCCATTGCTCCTAACACACCGCCGCGATCATCCATCCGCTCAAATTCCTGCAAAACAGCTTCCTCAACTAAATCCGTTAATTCCTCGACAATAAAGGAACCTTGCAGGGGATTCTCGTTCTTTGTTAATCCATGTTCCTTTGTAATAATCATTTGGATGGCCATTGCCCGTCTTACCGATTCCTCTGTTGGTGTCGTAATGGCCTCATCGTAAGCATTTGTATGAAGAGAATTACAATTATCATGGAGAGCCATTAGAGCCTGCAATGTCGTCCGTATATCATTGAAATCAATTTCTTGGGCATGGAGGGAACGACCTGACGTTTGTACATGGTATTTAAGCTTTTGACTACGTTCATTTGCCCCGTACTTATTTTTCATAACAGTCGCCCAAATTCGCCGTGCTACACGACCAATTACCGTATACTCTGGATCCAATCCGTTCGAGAAAAAGAAAGATAAATTTGGTGCAAAATCATCAATATGCATGCCACGGCTCAAATAATACTCCACATACGTAAGACCGTTGGCCAGTGTAAATGCAAGCTGCGAAATCGGATTTGCCCCCGCCTCGGCAATATGATAACCGGAAATAGAAACAGAATAATAATTACGTACTTTATGGTCAATGAAATACTGCTGGATATCACCCATCATCCTTAAGGCAAACTCCGTGGAAAAAATACATGTATTTTGCCCTTGATCTTCCTTCAGGATATCAGCTTGCACCGTTCCCCGCACCGTTTGCAATGTTTTAGCTTTCACCTCCTCAAGCTCCTGCTCACTCAAAGGACGGCCGAGTTCTTCCTCTTTCCTGTCTACCTGCTGTTGAATGGCCGTATTCATGAACATTGCCAAAATAATTGGTGCAGGTCCATTGATCGTCATTGAAACTGAGGTTGAAGGATGACAAAGATCAAAGCCTTTATATAGCTTTTTCATGTCATCAAGAGTACAAACACTGACACCGCTTTCCCCAACCTTCCCATAAATATCCGGTCGATAATCAGGGTCTTCTCCGTATAATGTGACCGAGTCGAAAGCCGTGCTTAAGCGCTTTGCTGCATCATCCTTTGACAAATAATGAAAGCGGCGATTTGTTCTTTCAGGTGTCCCCTCTCCGGCAAATTGACGCTTCGGATCCTCCCCTTCCCGTTTAAACGGGAAAACCCCAGCAGTGTAGGGAAAGCTGCCTGGAACATTTTCTTTATAGACCCATTTGATAATTTCGCCATAATCTTTGTATTTCGGTAAAGCAACCTTTGGAATATTAATTCCTGACAGACTTTTCGTTCTTAAAGCTGTCACGATTTCCTTATCACGAATTCTGGTGACAAACTGTTCTCCAGCATATGTTTCTTTTGTCGCTTCCCAATTTACTAATATATTTTTTGATTCAGGGGTGAGCTTACTTTCCACCTCATCCTTTAAACGTTGGAGAGCAGTGAGCACTTCGGCATTTTCTTCTCTCTCTTTCAATGCCTCCTGTGCACCTTCTATTTGGAATAGCTTTCTTGCCAGCTCTACCTGTTCCTCCGCTGTTTGGTGATATTTTCGAACTGTGTCGGAAATCTCCCTTAAGTAGTAACGGCGCTCATTTGGAATGATGATATTTTGCTTTTCAACTTTCGCATTCTTACTGAAGGAGGTACGCCAATTCGTAGCCATTTTTTCATTAATCGTTTCGATTAATGCAGCGAATAGAGCGTTCGTTCCTTGATCATTAAATTGACTAGCGATCGTGCCAAAGACTGGCATTTCATCCAACTCTTTTTCAAAGAGCATATGACTTCGCTGATATTGTTTTTGCACTTGCTTTAAAGCATCCTCCGAGCCTTTTCGCTCAAATTTGTTAATGACGATTAAATCAGCATAATCAATCATGTCAATTTTTTCGAGCTGGGAAGGAGCTCCGAAGTCACTGGTCATGACATACATCGAGACATCGCATATCTCCGTAATACCTGCATCTCCTTGACCAATTCCGCTTGTTTCGACAACGATTAAATCATAGCCTGCCGCTTTGACCACAGCAATCGCTTCCTTAATTGCCAACGACAGCTCGGATTTCGACTCCCTTGTTGCTAAGCTGCGCATATAGACGCGTGGAGAGAATATGGAATTCATACGAATACGATCACCAAGAAGCGCTCCTCCTGTTTTTTGCTTCGTAGGATCGACCGACAAAATAGCAACCTTTTTTTCGGGAATCTCATTTAAAAATCGACGGATTAATTCATCGGTTAAGGAGCTCTTCCCGGCACCGCCTGTTCCTGTTATCCCAAGGACAGGCGCCTGTCTATCAATCGACTTCAGTTGCTCTAACACCGCAGCCTCAGTTGCCGTCGCGACTTCAAGTGTTTGATGCTCTGCTAACGTAATCAGCTTTGCCGTCGCCACTACATCTCCTTTCGACACCTTGTTGATATAGTTCGAAACATCTGCTGCGATTGTTGGAAAATCGCATTCCTGCAGCATCAAATTGATCATGCCTTGAAGACCGAGCTTCCGCCCGTCTTCTGGAGAAAAAATTCGCGCAATTCCATAGTCATGCAGCTCCTTGATTTCACGCGGAATAATTACCCCACCACCGCCGCCGTAAATGCGAATATGAGAGGCCCCTTTTTCTTTTAACAGATCGTACATATACTTAAAATACTCAACATGCCCTCCTTGATAAGAAGACATGGCAATCCCTTGAACATCCTCCTGAATCGCCGCATTGACCACTTCTTCCACAGAACGGTTATGCCCAAGATGAATCACTTCTGCTCCACTTGCCTGAAGAATTCGGCGCATAATATTAATTGAGGCATCGTGTCCATCAAACAAGCTGGATGCAGACACAAAACGGATATGATTTTTCGGCTTATAAATAGTCTGCGTACTCATCTTTCTCCCCCTTAGTTAGAAAAACGCAGGACGCCTCGGAACACTCAAAACCCGATTGGTCCCTGCGATGATTATTCAAGTCACCACTAAAGCCCCTTCATGGTGATGAAACTTCTTTGTTCTTAATCCCCTCAAAAATAAGCTTGATTTGGATTTCGATATATTCTTCTAGAGAGTACATCTTTTGAATATTCCAACGGCGAAACGCCCACATTTGCCCTAATACAACAATATTATGAGACATGAGTTTCACCTGTTCTGCTGACAGGTCCAACTCTCCATTTTCAACGCAGCGATTAATAATGTCCTCAATGATGAGCGCCATCTCTGCTTCCTTTCTTAACACATATGGAAGAGCATCTTTGGAGAGAGATTTCGCCTCCTGATACATGACGAGCACTTCATCTTGAAGATCGTCTACCACTCTAAAGTAATTGCCAATGCCTAGCTTAAGACTAGCCAGAGTACCGCGTTTTGTATCAATATCCTTTTGTAAGCGGTTGTGTACCTCATCATAAATACTGTCACACACTAAATACAGGACATCTTCCTTCGAACGAATATATTCGTATAACGTTCCAATGCTAAACCCAGCTGCTTTCGCAATCTCTCTTGTTGTTGTTCGGTGGAATCCCTTTTCTTTAAAAAGCGTGACAGCCCCTTTAATCATTTGATTTCTCCTTTTTATGACAAGACGCTCATCTTTTACAGATGCATGAACCTCACGCTTTTTCATTCATGATATCCCCCCTCCTTTTTTCAGGAGAACTTTATTTCGTTATCATCCTTGAAATAACAAGACGTTGAATTTCCTGTGTTCCTTCATAAATTTGCGTAATTTTCGCATCGCGCATAAACCGTTCAACTGGATAATCTTTCGTATAGCCGTAGCCGCCGAAAATTTGAACTGCTTCTGTTGTCACGTTCATCGCTGTATCCCCCGCAAATAGCTTTGACATTGCCGATTCCTTCCCATATGGGAGCCCTTCCGATTCAAGCCATGCCGCTTGATAGGTTAATAGTCGAGCCGCTTCAATATTCGTAGCCATATCTGCTAATTTAAAACCGATCCCTTGGTTGGCAACGATTGGTTTGCCAAATTGATGACGTTCCTTTGCATAACTAGTCGCTGCATCCAATGCCCCTTGAGCAATTCCAACTGCTTGGGCAGCAATTCCATTACGCCCACCATCTAATGTCATCATCGCGATTTTAAAGCCTTCGCCAACGTGACCTAGAACATTTTCCACCGGCACTCGGCAGTCTTCAAAGATGATCTCCGTCGTTGGTGATGAACGAATCCCAAGTTTTTTCTCCTTTTTGCCAACCGAAAAACCTGGAAAACCACTTTCGACAATAAACGCTGTCGTTCCCCTAGTCTTTTGAGCTGGATCGGTTAAGGCAAAAACGACATAAATGTCTGCTATTCCGCCATTTGTAATAAAAATTTTCGAGCCATTTAAAACATAATGATCACCTTCAAGGCGCGCTGTTGTCTTCATTCCACCTGCATCTGATCCGCTTCCTGGCTCTGTTAATCCGTAAGCACCGATTTTTTCCCCTACAGCCATCGGGCGCAAATATTTTTGTTTCTGTTCCTCACTGCCGAACTTATAGATTGGCCAACCAGCTAAGGAGGTATGGGCTGAGAGAGTTACACCAATTGATGCATCAACTCGGGACAATTCTTCAACTGCAATACAATACGCTAAATAATCACTGCCAATTCCTCCATACTCTTCCGGCCAAGGAATACCTGTTAATCCGAGCTCTGCCATTTGTGTGAAAATTTCTCGATCGAAACGTTCTTCTTCATCCCGTTCAGCAGCAGTTGGGGCAACTTCATTGTTTGCAAAGTCTCTTACCATTTTACGAATCATTTCATGTTCTTCGGATAATTGGAATCTCATTTTGCTCCCTCTTTCTTTATAGATTCTTGCTAATCACGATGCGCTGAATCTCGCTTGTTCCTTCATAAATCTCCGTTACCTTTGCATCGCGGAAATAACGCTCAACTGGATAATCCTTTGTATATCCGTAGCCACCGAACACTTGAATCGCCTCTGTTGTTACGGCAACCACCGTTTTCGAAGCAAAAAGCTTAGCCATGGATGCTTCTTTTCCACATTTCAATCCATTTGCTTTCAAATCAGCCGCTCGGTAGATTAATAGTTTTGCTGCTTCAATTTGTGTAGCCATATCAGCAAGTTTAAAGGCTATCCCTTGCTGAGTGGCGATTGGCTTGCCAAATTGATGGCGCTCTTTTGCATACTTCGTCGCTGCTTCAAATGCGGCCTCTGCAATGCCAAGTGCCTGAGCAGCAATCCCAATTCTGCCAACTTCTAAATTCCCCATCGCAATTTTAAAGCCGTGGTCTTCCTCGCCAAGGAGATTCTCCCTCGCTACCTTCATGTCTTCAAATGTTAACTGAACGGTCCTCGATCCATGCAGGCCCATTTTATGCTCATCTTTTCCGACAATAAGCCCTGGAGTATCTTTTTCCACAATAAAAGCGGAAATTCCCCTTGCACCTGCCGCCGGTCTTGTCGAAGCAAAGACGATGTAGATGTCAGCCTCCCCACCGTTCGTAATAAACACTTTTGAACCGTTTAATATATAGTGCTCACCGTCTAATACCGCCTTTGTCTTTATACTCCCTGCATCTGAGCCCGAGCTTGGTTCCGTTAGGCAAAATGCTCCTAAATATTCACCAGAAGCAAGCTTTGGAACATATTTTTTCTTTTGCTCCTCATTTCCAAAATATAGAATTGGATTCGTCCCAACGGATGTATGGACAGATAAAATGACGCCAACAGTCGCACTTACCTTAGAAATTTCATGGATTGCTAGTATATAAGAAATAAAGTCCATTTCCGCTCCGCCATATTTTGCTGGGACAGGAATTCCCATTAATCCAAGCTCTCCCATTCGCTTGACAATGCTGCGTGGAAATTCACCTTGTTCCATCCTCTCAATAAATGGGGCAATCTCTTTCTGCGCAAAGTCCTGAACCATTTTTCGCATCATTTCCTGTTCGTCTGTTAATCGCAAATTCATACTTCTCCCCCTTTCTTGATATTAATTCCGGAAAAATTGGTGTTAATTCCGGAAAAATTGATGTTAATTCCGGAAATTTTAACTTTGATTCCGGAAAAATGCGTGCGAATTCCGGAAATTCCAGTGTTAATTCCGGAAAAATTCATTTTTATGCATATTCGTAAAACCCTCGTCCAGACTTCTTACCAAGCCAACCTGCCTTGACGTATTTGCGCAGCAGCGGACATGGGCGATATTTATCATCACCAAAACCTTCATGAAGCGTTTCCATAATGTAGAGACATGTATCCAATCCGATAAAATCGGCGAGTGTTAACGGACCCATTGGATGATTCATACCGAGCTTCATCACTTCATCAATCGCTTCTTTTGTAGCGACACCCTCATACAGGGTATAGATCGCTTCATTAATCATCGGCATTAAAATTCGATTGGAAACAAATCCAGGGAAATCATTTACTTCCACCGGAACTTTATTTAACTTTTGGGTAATATCTTCAATCGTATCGTACACTTCGTCTGCCGTTGCAAGTCCGCGAATAATCTCAACGAGCTTCATAACCGGAACAGGATTCATAAAATGCATTCCTATCACTTTTTCCGGCCGTGACGTAGCGGCAGCGATCTCTGTAATTGGCAAGGAGGAGGTATTGCTTGCTAAAATGGCGTGAGCAGGTGCGAATTGATCGAGCTCCTTAAAAAGGCTCGCTTTTATGTCCATATTTTCCACCGCCGCCTCAATGACCAAATCGACAGCACCGGCATTACGGAGCTCGGTGGATGGCGTGATGTTTGCTAAAATGGTCTCTAGCTCAGCCTCAGTCATTCTTTCTTTCGCAACCTGTCTCGCCAAATTTTTCTTAATTACATTTAGCCCCTTCTCCACAAATTCCGTCTTCAAATCATGCAATCGCACTTTGAATCCGGCCTGAGCGCATACTTGAGCAATACCTGAACCCATTTGCCCTGCACCAATCACCATTATTTTATCTATATTCATTACGCTTCCCCCTTTGGCACTTCAATCATAATGGCATCCCCTTGACCACCGCCGGAACAAATAGCAGCAACTCCAATACCGCCTCCACGACGCTTCAATTCATGCATAAGCGTAACAATGATTCTTGCACCACTTGCACCAATCGGATGTCCTAAAGCGACCGCACCACCATTTACATTGACCTTTTCTGGATTTAACTTGGCGATCTGACTGCTGGCAAGGGCGACCGCAGCAAAAGCTTCATTAATTTCAAATAGCTCGATTTCCTCAACGTTCTTCCCCGTCCTTGCCAAAAGCTCATTAATGACCATTCCAGGGGTTTTCGGAAAATCTTTCGCTTCAACCGCAACTGCTGCCTGCCCAATAATGTAGGCTTCCACCGTTCTTCCTTCTCTCAGCGCTCTTTCTTCACTCATGAGCACGAGGGCAGCGGCTCCATCATTTACGCCTGGGGCATTCCCCGCCGTAATCGTTCCATCAGCACCAAATACAGGCGGCAATTTCGCCAACCGTTCAAGCGATGTATCTCTTCTTGGCGCCTCATCTACAGAAACCGTCACCGCTGGCCCTTTCCTTTGCGGCACTTCAACCGCAATGATTTCTTCAGAAAGTTTTCCTGATTCGATCGCCGCTAATGCGAGCTGATGGCTGCGCAAAGCCCACTGATCCTGTGCTTCCCGATTAATGGACAGCTCCTCGGCAACCCCATTTCCGTATGTCCCCATATGGACACCTGTAAAGCTGCACGTTAACCCGTCATGTACCATTAAATCCTTTACAACGGAATCTCCCATTTTCAGACCAAAACGAACATTTGGTAAAAAATACGGGGCATTGCTCATCGATTCCATCCCACCGGCTACGATCACTTCCTCATCCCCTGCGCGAATAATTTGATCTGCCAAAGTGACACTTCTCATCCCGGATGCACAAACTTTATTAATCGTCTCTGTTTTCACACCCCAAGGGAGACCAGCTTTTTTGGCCGCCTGCCGCGACGGGATTTGCCCCTGGCCACCTTGCAGAACATTTCCTAAAATGATTTCCTGCACTGCTTCCCCCTTCACTTGCGCCCGTTCCAAAGCTGCTTTAACGGCAAGTCCCCCTAAATCTGAAGCTGTAAGACTGCTTAATGCTCCTCCTGATTTGCCAAAAGGCGTTCTTACCCCGCTGAGAATGACTGTTTTTCCCATCCTAAACTCTCCTTTTCTATTAAATTTTTAAGTGGAATTCATAAGATGTGCTTGATCTTGGTAGGTTTTAAACTTGACTGACTGAACGCTCGCTCGAAGTTAAATATGAAGAAATGGAAACTTTTCGTTTCCATACTGCCTCGTAGATTATGAAAACGCTTTATTTACTGCTCATTTTACAGTAATTACTGAAAAATTTGAATACGTTTTTAAAAAATCAAAAATTCGGAATGATTACTCCAAAAAAAATTTGGCATTTCCAGCGAGCTGCTAACTCGCTGGAGCCATTCTTTACGAGGCCAATTCTGCAGCCTCCCCACAAACTGCTTTTTCTAAAAGTTCTGCAACATCATATGTGGAAACTTGATCTTCAACTTCTTTCGCCTTTGTACCATCAGAAAGCATTGTTAGGCAATATGGACATCCAGAGCTAATGACAGTCGGATTGACCTCTAATGCCTGCTCTGTGCGGGCAACATTAATGCGGTGCCCGGTCTCCTCTTCCATCCACATCAGACCTCCACCAGCTCCACAGCACATCCCCGTATCACGGTTCCGTTCCATTTCCACAAGTTTCACTCCTGAAATCGCTTTAAGAATCTCACGTGGCGGATCATAGACTTCATTGTAGCGCCCTAAATAACAAGAATCATGGAAAGTAATGGTTTCATTGACCGCATATTTTGGTTTTAAGCGTCCATCTTTTACGAGCTGATAAAGAACCTCTGTATGATGGTATACTTCCGCTTCCAGTCCGAAATCAGGGTACTCATTTTTAAATATATTGTATGCATGCGGATCAATTGTCACGATCTTTTTCACATCATTTTTTTCAAATTCAGCAATATTATTAGCAGCAAGCTCCTGGAAGACAAACTCATTTCCAAGGCGGCGGGCCGTATCGCCAGAATTCTTTTCTTTATTCCCAAGAATGGCAAATTTCACCCCTGCCTCATTTAATAATTTGGCAAATGATAAGGCAATTTTTTGACTACGATTATCATAAGAACCCATAGAACCTACCCAGAAGAGATATTCGAATTCTTCTCCTGCTTTTTTCATTTCTTTCACCGTTTTTACTTCTACATCTTCTCTAGCATCACGCCAATTTTCACGTTCTTTCCGATTTAAGCCCCATGGATTTCCTTGACGCTCAATATTTTGCATCGCACGCTGTGCGTCCGCATCCATTTTTCCTTCCGTTAACACTAAGTAACGGCGAAGGTCGATAATTTTTTCTACATGCTCATTCATAACAGGGCATTGGTCCTCACAATTTCGGCAAGTTGTACAAGCCCAGATCTCCTCTTCGGTTATCACCTCGCCTATTAAGCTCGGACTGTAAGCAAGGGCCGCAGCACTCTCCTCAACACCTTTTCCTGCACCAGCAAGAGCAAGCTGGTTCCCTTGTGTTTTTGCAAAAGCAAAGGTCGGAACCCATGGCTGTTTCGACGTTACAGCCGCACCGTGATTTGTTAAGTGATCGCGGAGCTTTAAAATAAGATCCATCGGTGAAAGCATTTTTCCCGTACCGGTCGCCGGGCACATATTTGTACAGCGTCCACACTCTACGCAAGCATATAAATCCACTAATTGAAGCTGTGTAAAATCCTCAATTTTCCCTACGCCAAACGTTTCTTGCGTTTCATCTTCAAAATCAATCTTTCTTAATTTGCCTGGTTTTTCAAGGCGATTTAAATAGACATTTGCTGGACCCGCAATTAAATGAGCATGCTTTCCTTGCGGCACATAGACGAGGAAAGTCAATAAGAACAGTAAATGGATCCACCAAGCGACATAAAAGATGGCGATAGAAGCGGTCTCACCCATACCCGAAAATGCCGTCGCAATGAGAGAAGCAACAGGTTCTGTCCAAGTTGCCTCATGTCCATGCCAGATCATACTCATACCATTCCCCAGCAGCACTGAAAGCATTAAACCGCCAATAAAAATCAATACCAATCCTGACTTAAAACCCCTTTTCAGCCGAACAAGCTTTTCAATATAACGTCTATGGAAAGCCCATACAACCGCCACTAAAATGATTAAAGTAACAATTTCCTGGAAGAAAGTAAAGCCGCCGTAAAGGGGGCCAAATGGTAAATGGGCACCAGGATAAATCCCTTTAATAATGAAATCAATCGCTCCAAATTGCACAAGGATAAAACCGTAAAAGAACATCACATGAATGATTCCGCTTTTTTTGTCCTTGAGAAGCTTTTTTTGCCCGAACACCATTACCCATATTTTGTTCATCCGCTCTTTCACATTGTGATCAAACTCTTCTTTTTTCCCGAGCTTAATGTAATCGATCCTTGTTTTCACAACATACACAAAAAGGCTCACTCCGTAAGCGATTACAAAAAGGGTTGCAATAAGATTGATCCATAATAGTCCATTCATCTGAAATGAAACGCTCCTTTCTTTATTCGAATATGGTTTGAGTGAGGAAAATTTTAATAACAGAGCCCTTCACAATCGAAGCTTTTTCCATGAAGTGAAATGGTCCTAACATGTAAAATTTTCAGAATTTATATAATTCTATTATATAATGAATGAGCGTTCAGTCAATATTTTCTTTTTAAATCTGACTTGAAAAACCGTTATAGAAGGTATTATTTCGGGGACAATATGATTACCTATCAGATAAAGGAGCGGATAGCATTGAAAATCCTAATTTGTATTTTAATTGCTATCTTTGTCATTGGTGCCTTTTTGACCTTTGATTATAAATTGGGAAGAAAAAAGCAATTGCCGACGATTAAAAGCAATGCCTTTCCGTTCCGTGAAAGCAATCTTGAAATCTTCACTCATGGGACTGACCTATTTGATCGTATGTTTGATGATTTTCATCATGCCAAAAAACATATCCATGTCCTATTTTATATTTGCAATGATGATCAGTTCGGAAATGAGTTTCTTTCTCTTCTGAAAAAGAAAGCTGAGGAAGGGGTCGAGGTCAGGCTTTTGCTCGATTGGGCTGGGAGCCTAAAAGTTTCAAGAAAAATGATTAAGGAATTGCAAAGTGCTGGAGCTGAGTTTGCTTTCTCCAACGTACCAACATTTCCTTTTTATTTTTATTCTTCACAAGTGCGCAATCATCGCAAAATTGCCGTGATCGATGGAGAGACTGGCTATATTGGTGGCTACAATGTCGGCAATGAATACATTGACCTAGATCCGAAGCTTAGCCCTTGGCGCGATTATCACCTTAAGATTACTGCCGAGGGCGTTCTCGATTTACAACAGCAATTCCTTCTTGATTGGCAGGAAGCAACAAAGACCAATTTATTGCAGAACAAAATTTATTTTCCGCCATTAGAAAAAGGCAAAAGCCGACATAAAACCATCTCAACAGAAGGATTTATTTTAGAAGACACTTTTTCAACGCTGATCCAGCAAGCGAAAAAGTCGATCACTATTGGGAGCCCTTATTTTATTCCAAGTAAAAGAATTCTCGACGAGCTTCTTGATGCACTGAATCGAGGGGTAGAATTAACCATCATCGTCCCCTATGTATCCGATCATATGCTTGTTAAAGAAGCGTCCTTTCCACACCTGAGAGCCATCATCGCTGGCGGCGCCAATGTATACCAATTTAAAAACGGCTTTTACCATGCCAAGATCCTGTTATTTGACGATCAAATTTGTGACCTCGGTACAGCTAATTTTGATAATCGTAGCTTCTTTCTTAATCACGAAATTAACTGCTATATTTACGACCCGCAAGTGATTAAAGAAGTCAAACTTATTTTAGAGAAAGATTTAAAAGATTCTGTGAAGCTATCATTAAAGGATTTAAACTCCCTTAGTCTCTTCTCGCGTATTAAAGAAGGAGTTGCAAAATCGATCTCCCATTTCTTATAAGACTTCGTTTAAAGTCATTGGGTACAGACAATAATCAGTTTGTACCTTTTTGAGGTTTTATTTGAGAAGCATTCGGACTCGGCTGGCCCTCGGGAACTGTTCACCAGCCGAATCTGCAAACTATTCTAACTAAAATCGTTATTGGACTATTCTTGCTCGCGGGATCCCTTTTCTGTCCGAATACGCCTTCTATTCGGACTATTCCTGCTCGCGAACTCCCCTTTCTGTCCGAATACACTCTCTATTCGGACTCTTCCTGCTCGCAGGATCACTTTTCTGTCCGAATACACCTTCTATTCGGACTCTTCTTGCTCGCGGGCCCCCTTTTCTGTCCGAATACACTCTCTATTCGGACTCTTCCTGCTCGCGGGATCACTTTTCTGTCCGAATACGCCTTCTATTCGGACTCTTCCTGCTCGCGAACTCCCCTTTCTGTCCGAATACACTCTCTATTCGGACTCTTCCTGCTCGCAGGATCACTTTTCTGTCCGAATACGCCTTCTATTCGGACTATTCCTGCTCGCGAACTCCCCTTTCTGTCCGAATACACTCTCTATTCGGACTCTTCCTGCTCGCAGGATCACTTTTCTGTCCGAATACACCTTCTATTCGGACTCTTCTTGCTCGCGGGCCCCCTTTTCTGTCCGAATACACTCTCTATTCGGACTCTTCCTGCTCGCGGGATCACTTTTCTGTCCGAATACGCCTTCTATTCGGACTATTCCTGCTCGCGAACTCCCCTTTCTGTCCGAATACACTCTCTATTCGGACTCTTCCTGCTCGCAGGATCACTTTTCTGTCCGAATAC
>NZ_JARGEJ010000110.1:0-4047 GCF_029211245.1 Robertmurraya sp. DFI.2.37
AGAGTTTACAGACTATGTACACTGGTTTAACCACCTACGTATCCATGGTACTTTAGATTATTTAAGTCCAGTGGAATACAAACTTACACACCTTAAGAAAACTGTCTAGTTTAGTGTTGACAATCCACAATTAAAAATGTATTGGAGAAAAAATTTCATTCTCATATTATGGAGATAGCAAAAGAGAAAGAGACGGAACTATTTTTAACGAAGATTATAGAAGATAGATTGGATATTCTCTCGAAAAATGAGGGCTTAGTAAAAATGCTTTTGTCTGAAAGTTTAAGGGGAAATCTAATAAATGATATTAATTTGCCCGAAATAATCTTTTCAAGTTTAAAAAAGGGATTAGGATATCATTTTGAACTGAAAAACCAAACAGTGGATATAGATTTTTGTGCCAGACAGCTTGGTGGGGTGTTTTTAAGCTATGTTATACTACCTAACGGTCAACGATTTAAAAAGTTAACAAAACAAGAGAAACAGATATAGCAGGAAAACATGCAAAATCAATACTTTCAAGTATATAGGAGAGATTTACCATTTAGAATTCATAGTAACAAAGAGGTTGTTAAAGCTGCAGAAGATAGTTTAGTTGTTGGTATTAATTAGATTGTTCAAAAGCCATCATAAATATATATGATGGCTTTTGACTTTTTATATTGACTACGTTTTTAAACCAAGCGTATTATATTAAAAATAATGATAAAAGAGTAGAAATTATAATTGGAATTGTATTGAGTGTAGGGGTAATTGTAATACCCAAAATAGTAACAGGCAATAATCCACTCACAGTTAATCTATATGACCAATTGCCTCCCAAGCCATAGATCCAGCAATAAATTTAGCAAATTCTTTACGTAAGCGAATGTTTCTCCTTTCTTCAAGTTTATAATTTTGTACGTTTATTTATAATTTTTCTAATTCAGGTACGGTTATAAACTTTATCCTCCGTAATTGAAAAGTTGATATTAAACAGATATGGATTTACAATTTGGCTGGGAAAGTGAGGAATACTAGCCTAAAACCTAGGTAAAACTAAACTTCCTAGAAAAAATAGTTGGGAACATTCTAATAAAAGAAGGCTGAAGAAATAATTTAGTTGTTGGTATCAAATAGATTGTTCAAAAGCCATCATATATGTAAAAGATGGCTTTTGATTATTGTGATTGGGTTCGGTTTTTATTAATTATTGCCCAGAAGACAATTGTGCTTTTGTTTGCTGAATCACTTGTTGTGTTGCTGGAGCAGCTGGCTGATAATATCCCTTTTGCAAGGCATATTCATATAAAGCTCTTTGACGATTCTCATCTTGATTACGTAATTGTATAAGCGTCTGCCTTAATCGTGGGTTATTGGATTCACTAATATGAGTGGCATATCCAGTTAAACTCGCATTTAATCCTGATAAATAATCATTTACCATATCTTTTTCTTGTAGCATTTCAGTTCCTCCTTATCCAAAGAATCCTAATAATTGTTGTTGTGCTTGTCTTGCAGCATGTGCATCTTTTTGAAACATTTTCTTTAATTGCGGATCTGTGCAATTTTGCGCATAAGAATCCAGTTTATTTGCAATCATCCCGTGGCTACCTATAATATGACGAAGATTCTCTACTTCAAGCTCCGTTAAGTTATTCATCAAACACACTCCTTTACACTTTTATCTTTTTTAAATTACCCTTATAGAGAAAACTCATACGAACAAAAACAAAGCCAATGCATAGGGTAGGAACGCTCAGAAGGTAATTTTACCTTTGATGAAGGAAAAATGAAAATGTTTCTTTCTTTAAAGTTACATAAGTCAAGTACACATTCCTCCTATAGTACATAGGATAATTTGATGAACTGTGAAGGGATTGAGAAAAATGTACTACAACCCATATGTATATCAGTATCCTTATTATGTTAATATACCTGTGTATAACTATGGAAGACAGTCTGATTACTTTACTTCTCCTAATGGGATAGAGCAGATAAACAAATTTGATTCTTTTCGCTCCCCAAATGGCAGCGATAATTTTTTGTTAACAGATTATGGACAGAACCCATTTGTGGTCAATATCAATGAAGCATCAAAGCACAATAATGCATTCCGTACTGCTTTATGGACCGGAAAATATCTTCAAGTTACTTTAATGAGTATTAATGTTGGTGAAGATATTGGGTTGGAAATGCACTCAGACGTGGATCAATTCTTACGTCTTGAACAAGGTCAAGGAATTGTACGAATGGGGAATAGCCCGGATAATTTGAATTTCGAGAGAAGAGTATTTGATGACTCTGCTATTATGATACCGGCTGGAACATGGCATAATTTAATCAATACTGGCAATACTCCATTAAAACTTTATTCAATATATGCTCCACCTAATCATCCGTTTGGTACTGTTCATGTCACTAAAGAAGAAGCAATGGCTGCAGAAGAAGCTCATCATTATGGCGAAGGAAATAGAGGTTTTTAACTGATGTAGATTTAAAATAAAGTTTAACCGTTTATAAAAAAGTTGCACCGTTTTACCTCTTTAGATTTTTTATCTGAAGGGGTGTTATCGATATTAAATAATTGATTTGGTGTAATCACCCAAAAAACAGTAAGAACTTAAACGGTTTTTACTGTTTTTTTATTTTTATTTTGAAATGGATGTACAAATTCCAACTAGGATTGCATATATCCGAAATGGATAATTAAGCAAGTGATTATTAATTTGACAATACATAGATTTAAACCTTATTTTCTCATGTGAACAAAGCCTTATTTTAATCTAAATTAAGCCCTAAATGGACTGTTTATGTCTGTCAAACGACTTGAGTATTTATACTGATAATTTCAAAGAAATTAGGATAGATATGATAAAATAAAGGTAATGGTACGAATAGGGAGTTACTGAAATGATGTTTAAAGTAAAACTTTTTGATGCTAAAGGAAAAGAACTTGAAATTGAAAATAAAATCATTGGTGAACTCGTGTTTGAATCTAAACAAGCATTTGACCATTTTATTAGAGAATGCTTACCACCTGACTTCCAATATAAAGTAATTTCTAAAAAGGTAAATTCAAATAATGATAAGAAATAATTTTTGCTTATTAGTTCTTTTTATTCGTCAACTATAACGCTTGCATTTGTCTTTTTTGTGGTTCGGTTAATAATGTATCCAACCCAAAAGAATAAAAACTGATTATTATGCTCAAATTCAATTAAAAAATACAAATGTTAAAATGTGGGTATAATGGGTAAAATATACAATGATGCAACTAGAAAAAACTACCAAGAAACAAAAAGAAGGCTGTATTTTTAGCCTTCTTTCCAAAAGATTGCTTTAAGATTTAAAGAAAGCACAACCAAAATAACGACTGCCACATTTTTGAACAGTCGTTTTTCTTCTCTCTCATTTTTTTAACTCAAAATTCTTTTGGCAATTAGAAATCCAAAAGGGTAAAGATTCTGTAATTTTTGTTTTACGTATCTGGCTTTGTTTCAGTACGGAGTTTATGTAAAACTCTCCTTTTTGTCTAAACCCATGTAAGAAGATCACTTAAAATTAAAATAGTTATAATAACACTTCATGAGTAATTCATAAGCAAGGTCTAGGTTTTTTTATGGAGGTTAGTTATGTTCAAGTGAGGTTAACATCGGGAGAACTACCAGTATCATGGGCATTAGCTGTAAGTCGGACATTCATAATGCGATCATCTAGACAAATATTTGTGAAACTCCCTTATTTTGTATATCAGTTATTATTCAACCATCTTTATTTATCCAATGAAACAACATCTTTTCACCGATTTTAATTTCATACTGCATCAACAACAACATTCTTCTTTTCTGTCCCCTTAACTGCTAAACTAATTTCCCCTATTAAAACAATCTTTATAAAGAAATAAACATTTATAGATGCTAATTTACTAAATGTAATATAATAACTCAACTTTCGCAGACCAAATCAGGCAGGTAAGCCCTAATATAACCGGGTAAACCTGTAACCCATTGTGATAGTTGATTTTTAAGTAATTGCTGTGTTTGTTTATTCGTTTTCTTCAAGACA
>NZ_JARGEJ010000111.1:0-3299 GCF_029211245.1 Robertmurraya sp. DFI.2.37
ATACCAAAGAAGCAGGTGCCTTTTCTTGTTTAAAGGCAATAGTCAAGGAACAAAGTTGATTGTTCTTAAAGCTTTAATAGACCTAAAACAAGGTCGATTTTCAAGGTGCGAAAGTTGAGTAAATTAAATATATATAATTGCCATCACTCACTGCGGTGGATGGCAAACCGTCCCGATCCATTCCTTAACAACTGGGATCGCTGCTTTGCAGGAGGAAGTGATAGTGATCACCATTTGGCGTGTGACTTTGCCCCAGGAATGGAGTATCAAAGTTAAGGAGTTAGCAAACAAAAAGGAACTGACCAAGAGATTGTCCGTGAAAGGACTCCCTTAATCAATTCCCGATGATATAACTTTAACAGGTTTAACACCAAATAACTTAAAGGAAAACGAAAACATTTTTAAATAATTTTGAAAGAAATTTGAAACTAATTTGACTTGAGAACAGCGATATTTAAGTTTAAAGCCAACCGATAAAAAGCTTTCCAACGAATCTTGTCATAAGTCACATGGCTTATCGGCGGCTGAAACTTAAAACAATACACCTTATAATCCGTCAAATATTCGCTATCCTCGCTCATGTAACGTTCTTCGATCAAAAACCTTTCCATTTTCGGCAAACGCTGTACAGCCTTTTCTGTGCGTTCACAGAACCTTTTACGATATAACTGTTCATCAGCATTATAAATAGCAATACTTCCTGTTTGATCGCCAGTCTCATTAGTAGGACCGTGATACCGTACCTCTGGACTAGCCGTAATGGATGCTTCTCTCTCTTCAAATGTTAAGTACTTAAATAAGCGATACTTCTCAAGATGCTCTTCTACTTTTGTTTGTGTCGCTTTTCTGTCTAATTCAGGTAGCTCAAAGCTCAAGATGTATCACCCCTCAATTAATCGAACAAAGCCCTAGGAGTTACCCTAGGGCAAACTACTACTCTAGCTCATCATTGGACAACTCGTCCTCATTCGAAACATCATCCAGCGACATCTGATCAGTCACAACACTTGCGGTACCATCTTTATCTACTGTATATTCTACACCTTCATGCTCTTCGTAAAACTCATCTATGCTCATTTGTGACTCCACGATATGGAGTGTCACATCAGAGCCAGCTCTTCGATAAAAATTATATGATTGGTCTGAGGATGTATCGCCTTTAACAATAAACTCAAGAACGGTCTTTTTGCTATCCTTTACGGATTTACTAAACTCACACGTCAACTTCTGATCAACACCCTCGATTTCCAATTCAACCACTTCACGGGTTAATTGATTAAGTTCCTGCTTTTTCTCGTCCTCACCTTTTACATAAAACTGCACAAGCTCCTTTTTGCTATCTTTAGTTTGCTTATTAAAATGAGCCTTAACGGTTACTTGCATGCTTTATCTCTCCCTTTTTCTTATTTTCCATGGTCATTAAACATCCCAAACCATTTCCATGTTTTTTAACGTCACTTGCTCTTACCCAACCTCGATCCTCATGAGACTTGATAACCCTTTCGATTGTTCCTGAATTCATTCCAGTGACAACCTTCTTTAATTTTCTTGGTCTTTCTTCTCTCCATCCTGCCAATCGGAACCCTCCTTCACCCTAGTCGGAATATCCTGTAGTTCTGGATGCTTCTCTTCTGTCCACATGGCACACACTAAATTCCATGTTGCTGCACAAAGATGATCCTCGTCGTCCTGTCCATCTAAATATTTCATAAGGTGCCGTAATGCGGAATCTATATAACTGTGAATGGGAATGCCCTTCTGCCAGTTATACTCACCGTATTTCTCTGCGCCTTTTTCAAAGTGCTGGGAAAGTCTTAAAATTGCAGTTGGTGGAAGTAAATCGAGTCGCCCTTTTCCTTCTTGCATATCTCTTACGGCACCTGTAACAAATTCTCTTCTGTTGCCTGAGTCTTTAATAATCATTTCGACTTCACTCTTCTCTTTGGCTTTGCTTTTTTCTTAGGAATAAGAATATTGTCGATTACCTCTAATTGATGCTTTGGAGCAAGAACTGCACCTGTCTGTTGTGCTAAATATAGATTCAAAGCGATTCTAGCCATAATGTAAGCATCAACTACGTTGTCGCTGTTATAATAAAAACCGTAAATATCCTGAACAGCTTCCATCACAGCGATTTTTTTTTCTTTATCCTTAAGCCTTACTTTTTTCCCTTCCTCACCTTGCCAACCAGTGACACCGACAAATTTCTTAACTGCATTTGGAGCAACATCATAGTAATTGATTTTTCTACGAAGTAGAGCCATTCTTATGCCCCATCCAATTCCACCCATTTGAATTGCTTGTTGAGAAGAATATCCAAAACCTTCAATCACATTAAAGTCATCCTTTTGAACATGTCTCATGACCTCATCAATGAGAGTTGCCATTCTTTTAGGATCTTCTTTTCCTACTCCGGTGAGTTCTTTAGCGACTAAGACTTGTCCATCTTCATCAAGTGCAACAAACCCCGTCTTAGTAGATGGGTCAATCCCCACAAATCTCATACTCTTGTCCTCCTAGCCCAAGGAATTTCATGAGCGATTGAATGAAATATCTCTCTTTCCTCATGTGATATTTTCAAACCACCTTTGCCGTGGTAATATCGATGAGTTTCAATCTTCATGTCCTCATAATGCTCTTTACAAAGTGGCACAAGCGCCCAAGTATCGTGCACCTCTTTTCTACATTCTGGCACTTTGCATCTTTCCATTAAAACCACCTGTTTTCTTGATTTTGTATATCTACTTTTAAAGCTTCATTAGCTTTTTCTTGCTTTCTTCGCTGTAACTCTTTTGTAGCTGCATAACGTTCTTTCATTCGTGCGCCATCATCTTTTGCGATCTCATAGAGTTGCTGATTAGTAGCTTTTGAAATATCCATATCAGCACATCCTTATTTGATTTCAAATGATTCTTCTTGTTCTTTTTGCTTACTTTTGCAATCATGACAAACCCTCTTTTTGCTTACGATTGTTGTTTGTTTAAGTGGATAAAGCTTGAAACAAACACTACAGCTAATTAGTCTCACTGGCTCGACCTCTTTTCTTTTCGAACTCTAAATAATGAGTCTCACAAAATATAAAACTACCGTCCTTCGTTTCTACAAAGAAGTCTTCGCTTTTTTCAATACTGAGGCTCTTCCCACACTTATCGCATGTTTCCGTCATAGGAACCTCCATCTATCTTTTGTTTACTTAATCAAGTTCTTGAATATTGTTAATCGCTCCGGCTAAATCTTGATTGGTTTTAGTAAGTGTTTCGACGAGATTCTCTAGACGTTCTATATCCTGCTGCTGTTGC
>NZ_JARGEJ010000112.1:0-3189 GCF_029211245.1 Robertmurraya sp. DFI.2.37
TCTCCTCCAAAACCCCTACCTCCAGTAAAATAACGTCAATTCCTATTTTACTAAAGTAGTAGGTTGATTGAGCAAAAGTGTAAAATCTTATCAAGCAATAACTGTCAACTTTATTCTAGCGTTTACATTTATCTGTTATTTAAAATATTGATGGTCAAGTAGACCAATTTCCAACTCATTCTCACTATAGTCTAATTTAATAACCTTTCTTAGCGAATTGTAATCCTTTATAATTGTTTGAATCAGCTTTCTTAATAATTCAATTTCTTCATCATCGAAGGCCGATTGCATTTCACTATCTTCAAGTGATTTTGAGCCTGAATAATTATTATGAGCATATCTGTACGCTACAGAAAGTTTCAGTAATCTTTGAGAAGCAAATTCACCATTTTCTATAATAAACTCACATAGTTGCTTTTTATTGAAATCAGTTATAGCATCCTTGATTTCAATTTTTTCATGGCTTATTACTTTTCCAGTAAATAGTTGAGATTGAGTTTTCATTTGTTCTTTATTCAACTCCAAGAAAGGAACTTCTTCAAAAGATAACCCTTTATCATAATATTTATTCAAAAAGAATCTTATGTATTCCGATTGAGTTACTATTGCATATAATTTTGCATATAATTGAGCGTATTGTTTATAGGAATATTCATTTTCAAAACTAATATCATTTGAGAATTTCGCCATTTCTTTTTGAAATTCTATCTTAACTTCCTCAGTCTTTTTGGTTATTTCCTCAACGTCTTCCTTCGTTGCTAAGTTTTTTCCTTTTTCCTTCATATAGCTCGGTAAAAGTGATTTGGTGAATAAACCTAAACAAAAAAATCCTATAATATTTATAAGTATAAATAACCATTCTCCCACAATATGTATCCCCCTTCATTGTATAATTTTCATTTTCAAAGTCAAAATCTCACTATTTCGTTAAGTTTGCATATCCTTATCATTTTTTTATGCTACCGATTTCTTCCGCTAACGACTTTTTCATCTGTTTTAACATTTCACGCATTTTTTTAGAATGGAATTTCAATTTTCCGTTGTTATTGCTTCTATATTCTTCTCGTAAAAAATCAATAATTTCCTTTTGTAGTTCTATTGAAACTTCGACTAATTTATAACAGGTTCTTTCCGTTCTTTTGTCTGGAAAATCTTCTCCTTCTACAGTAACAATCAATTCAAATAATTTAGTAAAGACGAATATTACATATAGACGAATCAAAAGTCTATCACTTACTTTATCGACAGAGTACATGCCATCTTCCTTATAGCACTCTATTGTTCCATAATTACAATGTGCATATCGTGACAATACATCATAAAAGTTATAGTAGTATTTTTTATCTTGTCCCGTTTTAAAAACACTTGGATTTTTTAATTCTCCTATAATTTCTTTGTCCCGATTTACTACCTGTCCCTCTTGATTAATATTATAAAATGAAAATGCTACATTAATTGGATTTATTATAAAGTCTTTAATATTATTCATATCGGAGTTTTCGTGTAAATATCTTGTGCTTAAATAGTTCTCAAATACACTTCGTAGTAAAATCATTGCATCTTCGTTATTACCCACTTTTAAGAGAGTCCGTATGCTTACCAAAGTTTTTGTACTTTTAGTAAACGCAAAATATTCAAAGTCATAAATAAACTTAGTAGTCAACTGATTAGCAACTGCAAGATCTATAAGGCCATATGGAAAACATACATATTCTACAAATTTCTTTGATTGGAGTATGAACTTGTTTATGATTTTATCTAAATCTTTTATATATTTTTCTTCCATATCGAATTATCCCTACTTCAAATATTATTGTATTTTAATCAGTTGAATATGATTTTGTATAAACTTGGAGACTCTATTATTTTTAGTCCTGTCTTTTCATTAATTATGTAAAAACATTCATTTTCGAGTATTAGCTTATATGATTCGGTTAAATGAATCATTTTGTTGGAGTAAGGACTATCGATGAAATTCTTTCTATTTTCTTGCATCGTTTTGGTAATATCCCTTAAAAAACTTACAACCATATCTATTTTTGTTGTATGTTGAACATTTGTGCGTGCTGTAGTTATCCCCCCTCCAATCATTCCGTAAATATCACCTTCAATTTCTACAACTGCCATAGCACCACTGTTTCGAATTTCAGAATGTTCCTTGTCCGTTAGTTTTTTCTCTAATGAAGAAAATCCTTTTAGCCTATACGGTTCTATTAAATATGGCCAATTTCTTTTAACTATCCGTAATAACTCTTGTTGTGAAAATTCCGTTCGGTTCTCTAATTTATGCCTTGTTACATCAATAAAATAAACGTTATTTTCATCAATTATGAAAAATAATAAATAGTCCGACCGTTCAACAAATCCTCCATTGTCAAATTTATTATTTATATGTAGATGGTGAATACCCCAATCGTATAACAATAAATCCCTTTGAGAGGGCTTGAATGCACCTTTACTTAAATAACCGTTTACATCTATGCCATTTTTAAATTTATTTCTTATCTGTTGCAAACAAAGATTATAATGTTCACCAAAATCTTGTTCTTTTAATTCATTGGAAACTTTAACATTTCTTTTTTTATTGTTAATTAATTTATCTGATAAATTAATATAACCTTTGAGAATAGTACATAAATCACCTTTGGGTGGTTCTATACCAATTTCTTTAAATTTTACCATTAAAATTTCAGATAAATCTTTATAAAAATCCATAAGAAGTGGCTCCCTCCCGTAACATTTGTACACCTAAATTATACCATCAATACGATATTGCATTATTACTTTCTGGAACCCTTTTATAATATGTTTCAATTATGTTGTCAGTTTTAAAAATCTGCAAACGGAAGAATATTGGTTCAACTCTTGCGTTAGGAAAATAAGTCAACTGAAACTATATACATAACTTATTAAGCTCATTCAAAAAGGACTTTGTAGCAATATACACCACTTTACTTCTAAATAATGGGTAAACCAGATAGAAAACTAAGGAGTGAAAAGAACCTAAATATTTTTATGCTTTTACTTTTTCGATTTCTATTCGCCCGATTTTATTATTTATTATTTACTCAACTTTCGCACCTTGAAAATCGACCTTGTTTTAGGTCTATTAAAGCTTTAAGAACAATCAACTTTGTTCCTTGACTATTGCCTTTAAACAAGAAAAGGCACCTGCTTCTTTGGTATAGT
>NZ_JARGEJ010000113.1:0-3150 GCF_029211245.1 Robertmurraya sp. DFI.2.37
GTGTGGAAGTCATACATGGTGGAGAGGATGAGGAAAGTCATCGGATGAAAAACAGGAAAAGTATTTTTTCAGCAGAAGTGTAAAAAGGAAACGAGCAAAAAGTGTAAAATTCGACTTGACGTCTACATTTGTAAACGCTAGAATAAAGTTGACAGTTATTGCTTGATAAGATTTTACACTTTTGCTCAATAAATCAACCTACTACTTTAGTAAAATAGGAATTGACGTTATTTTACTGGAGGTAGGGGTTTTGGAGGAGAAGTTAGTGTTATATGTAAAGATTCATGAACTAAGTAAAAGAAAATTTAAAGTAACACAAATCGCTAAGGAGCTTAAGATCTTGTCTATGGCATCATAAAAATGTAGGTTATGGCATTTAATTTATGCAGTTGTGACCGTCAAGTATATTGACACAATTTTTGCTGATTAATTTGAAACATTTTGTTCACCAAATATCGTTTTTCTGTGCTTCATTCTCCAACTGTCTTCATTTAAATGAATAATCTCTACTCGGTGTAGGAGTCTATCTAATATAGCTGTCGTAATTGCTTGATCTCCTAATAATTCTCCCCATTCTTTTGGACCTTTGTTTGAAGTTAATATAATGGAAGATTGATTATATAGACTATTAATCAAATGGAAAAACATATTAGCTTCCTGCTTATCCATTGCCATAAACATTAAATCATCTATAATCACTAAATCTGCTTCTCTAATCCGTTTCATTCTTGTTTTCGATTTCCTGGTTATTTCTTCGGTTTTTAATACATGTACTAAGTCTCCCATTGTCGTGAATATCACTTTATATCCCTGGTTTAAAGCTTGAATTCCCAACCCTATCGAGAGATGGGTTTTCCCAACACCTGGTGGTCCAAGAAAAATAATATTGTAGAGTTGCTCAATCCAAGTTAAGTCTTTCAACTGGTTTATTTTCTTTTGACTTAATGATTTTTGCTCTTTGATGTCATATTCATCAACGGTGCTATAAAAGGGAAAAGTCGCCCACTTAAAACGCCTTTCTAATTGTTTTTCATCTCAGCATTTTTGTTCGTAGGTGGTTACCTCTAAGAGGAACTGAGTAAAGGATAATTCCTTTTTCTCAGCTTCTCTTATAAGTTCAGGTAACTGATTTGCAGTTTCAGTTAAACGAAGGGATTTCATTATATCTTGTAATTGGTGGAGCTGATTCAATTGAGATCACCTTCTTCCATTAAGGCAGTATAGGTTGCTACGTTGCGTTTTTGCGCTTCAGTTTCCATGACCCATCCAGATAAAGTATTTAAGGGGGAGGGGATCTCAGCGTCATCAATCTCTGTATCATGTTCCCGTCGTTGGCGTTTGATGCATAAAACGATATCGCTAAAATCTGTTGCACTATATAAGTTTCTTTTGATACATTCTCGTAGAGCTGTCATTAGGATCTGTCCATTTGTTTGTTTTATCTCTTTTACAATAATTTGTAACTGATCACGGATATATCTTGGGTACTTCTCACGAAGTTTATCTAGGTAGCTACTTGCTACATCCGATTCTTCAAATTGCTTCGCAACCGTATCCATCAATGCATCTATTCCTTTCGATCGATCCCGTGTATGATTTCTATCTTTGATCAATAGACCTTTACCACCCGGGATCTGGTGTTTGGCGAGTAGTTCTCCCGTTTCAGAATAGAAGATTAATAACTGTCTATCATTTGTTTCCTTAATGGTGACCGTTTGATGCTTATTAAAAGTACCCAGTGGAAGAGAGTACCTATTAGATAAATATCGAATGGTGTTGTCCTTATGGACACTTCTTGTTATACTATTTTCATAATCGTTTAGGAAATGAATATTTCCTGTGACTGGTCGTAAGTGTTGCTTTTCCAAGGAGAACACTTCGACTGGTCTTTTTTTTGTTGTATTGTGGATTTTAAAGTTGCCTGTCCGATTCAACCATTCCCAACCTTGCTCATTCCAGGAGTCAATATTGTGGAAGACTCTATGTTTAGCGAAATTATGCTTTATAAAACCTACGACATTCTCTATTCTTCCTTTACTTTCTGGATCAGCTTTTCGACATACCCGAAGGGTTAAATTCCTTGTTTCCTTATATTGTTGAAACTCTTTCGTCAGAATTAGATCTCCTCCATTCTCGCTCACCACAATCAAGCTGTCCTGGTCATATACCAGTTCTCTTGGAATACCGTTGAACCAGTGAAACGCATTTTCATGGGCTTGAATAACATCCTGTGTTGTAAAGGGTCTATCCAACCATTCTTTATATTTATATCTTGAGTTCGATAATACAAAAGCAATAAAATTCAACTTAATCTCTTTGTTATCATGTGTTCTTTGTTTTGTATGCCCAAAGTCAACTTGAATTTGTTCGCCCATTGGGGAATCTGGAATAGCTTCATAGTCTCTAGGTGAGGATTCTTTCACTATTTTATATTCATCACGTAACCGCCTCACGTAATCTCTTACCGTACTTTCACCGACCTCCAGTTTTTTATACTTTTTCTTTAACCAGTCCTCCACTTGGGCAGACGACATATCAGGATGATGTCTCAACCAAGATAAGATTAACTCTTTATAAGGATCTAGCTTTTTCCTCCTACTTTGTAAGGAATCCACCCATTGTGCCATCTCCGTAGGAGTTCTCCTCAGATGACGATATACAGTCGATCTGGATACCCCTAGTTTCTCTGCCACCTTTGATTTACTAAAACCCTGTTTTATTAACTGTTGTATTTCCATATACACTTCCCATTTATCCACCTTTATTCTGTCCTCCATTGTTATATGATTCAAATAACCCTATCATACAATGATTAGAACAGTTATTTTACTGGTATTTTTGGGCAAGCAAGTGTTTCATCTTATCCAGCGAAAACTGTCTACTTTAGTTTAGCAGTCACAGCAGTGCCTGGAAGGTACTGCATAAATTAAAAAAAACACTTGTCAACATTCCAAAATACACATACACTTCCTGTTGGGACAAACAAGCGCAGGAGGTATTAAGGAGATGTTGGCAGTGGCCGATGTCAACAACGTTTTGAAATTCCCTCTTTTCAACGGTTCTAAATTCCCATTTATCATCGCTAAACTTATACAGGTGTGACACCGGCTTTTTGCTTCTCTCGAAGCCGATAAGAATTCCCTTTTACAT
>NZ_JARGEJ010000114.1:0-3065 GCF_029211245.1 Robertmurraya sp. DFI.2.37
TATATTTACTGGTATAACAATATACGATCAAAAGAAAAATTGACTGGACTAAGTCCGGTTGAATACCGAATTCAATCCAGTCAATCAGCTGCATAATAAAAACTCTAACTTTTAGGGGTAAGCTCCAAATTAAGCATTTCGAGGCTTTTTTTGCAAAGTTTAATGGTTAATAGGTGATGGTTTATTTTAAAAGGAAAATAATCAATTGCAATAGGACAAGCACCGTTTCGTTAAAGGCGCCCATTTCTGTATGTTAAAGAAAATGATGAAGTCATTTTCCCTATAGGGCTATTCAAGTATTCGAATCAATTTAGGATTAATTAGTTGAATACTTATATAAAAAACAAAACTATGTGTTTAAAAGTAGCTTTATTATTTAATTTTTTAATGATTTGACACGTGAAAATAGCAAAATACATTTCAAAAAATGAGCAGTGATAGGCTACTACTGCTCTTCAGATAAGTTATAGTGTACTTTCTGCAAGCGATTTTAGTTCGCCATAAAACAACGACCAGAAGCCATGGCATCAGCTTTCGTTACGTGAACGGTACCATGTGGATGCTGAGGCGGCGCATAAATAGAGTAAAGTTTTAGCGGGATATTACCTGTATTGGTTACATTATGCCATTTACCAGCAGGTACCATAATGGCAAAGTTTTCATAGACTTTTTCTGCAAAATCTAAATTATCTTTACGATCCCCCATTTGAACAATCCCTTGACCTTGTTCAATACGCAAGAATTGATCAACTGTGGGGTGAATTTCTAAACCGATATCTTCTCCAACATTGATACTCATCAAGGTAACTTGCAAATGTCTTCCTGTCCATAAAACGGTACGATACGTATTGTTTTGCTTCGTAGCCTCCTGTATATTAACGATAAACGGTTCTGGTCCATAATCTTTTAATTCAATTTTATCTTTGCTCTTAAATGATTTTAAAAAGGCCAATCGTTTAGCATGCTCCATTTCATCTGTGGAAGCACGTAGGAATACATCACCAACCGGTGAATTTTGCAAAAGCAAATAATCATTTCGATATTCTTCATAATTCGCTAATTCCGTTTCATAAGCTTTTTGCAGTCCTTCACGATAATTTCGAAAAGATACTTTCTCGATTTGGTACACAGGCTGTCTTCCAGTCATCGAAATATACAGATTTGTATGTTGCTGCCAATGTACCTTTTCGTCTTCTAAAATATTCAGAATGTCATTTTTATGCTTTTGATTTGGTGCTAAATTTACTAATCGGCTATATAAATCAATGGCTGAAGCTTCTCCTTTTATTCCGTCAAGTATTGCCTCAAATACTAGTCGATCCTTTCCTTGACTATTTCTTAACATCAAGTTTGAGTTATATATTGATGGGTTGACGTAATAAGGATATGGGTACGTGATTGGAACATTATACATTTTGATCATTCCCTCATATTTTTATAAAATTATCATATTCCTATGTTTAGAGTTTGTGCTTTAATCCATAGTGCCTTAAGAAGGTCTCATTTGAAAAGAATTTACTCAGTTAATGGCCCGTTTGTTCAACAGGCAGGGATGGAGAGCACCATTCTCTCCATAAACTAAACTTTTTTAAATACCTCTGTATAAGCAACTAATTACTCACTAAGTTGTTTGTTATCACCTTCTAATTTCTTGGTCTTCCGTTTCAGTGATTCAATAAGGGCATCCTTTCCTCATTTATTTCTCGTTAATATTGTTTTAGTATAGGTGATTGTTGCTGCCTTAGCGCTTCAATCCGTTCAATGAATATCGACATTGTTGATAGCGTTGTGCTTGCGTGCACTTGATTCATTTAAGACACTTCTAAAATTAATTTTTCCATAATGGCTTCATCACCAATTTTACAAATATAAAGTTGGTATCAATCGCTAATTCATCAAGGAATTCATAAAGGTAATCATCAAACAAGAACTAGATGATTAACTCCCCTCTATCTATTTCAACTGAATTGGTGTCCATTTTTATGATCAAAAATAAAGTCCTCTATAAAGAGCGATAGTGCTTCTACAATTCTCAAACCTTTTTAAATAGCCGTTTAATAAGCAGTCAATCTCGTATGTTAGTTGTTACCTTATAAATCTACACAGCTAACTCGATTCCTTTGCGTATCCAATGAACTCTTTAATATTGTCAAACCGGGGGTCATCCCGTTTTACGACAATAAGTTTGGAATCTTCATGGTGACTGATATTAAATTAAAAACTGTCCAAATTTTCTTTTCTATTGGCAGTAGGATTTATTAACCAGTAAAGATATTTGGAGAGACCATATAACCAAGCGTATATCCATCGGGTTCGCTGTTTGCTAATTCACCCCTACCAATCCAACCTTCACCTTTTTGACACAATACACCCAAGAGAATTAAAAATGAAGGCAAAAAAACCACCCACGATGTTGTGAGGGGTCTCATTGTGTTTATAAAGTTTGTTGATGTCAATGAAAAAACGTGTTAAGAATCGAAAAAGAAAGCTTGTATGTACCTGTGAAATACTTAAATCGTTATTATTTTCACCCAACTGATTCTGGCTTCCGTTACATCCTGATTCTATTCCGATAACCGTTAATACTAAAAGACTGATCTTTAATTTGTTTTATTTTATATATCATGAAAAATCACCTCTGTGTTTTATCCATTATTGAGAGAGTAAAAAAGGTTGGTTTACTCGACCAACCTTTTTTGTCTTTTTAATTATTGTTGTTTGTATTGAGGTTCTTCTTGTTCGATTTGTTGAACGCGTGGTTCAACGCTTTGTAAAACCGATTGGGTTTGTTTAGCAGCATCTTGGTAAAGCTGCTTCGCTTGTTCATTATCTGTACTAAGAGCAAATGTTTCAAAGCTAGCTTGAGCGCTTTTTAATCCGGCTAAAGCTGTTTTAACGTCATTTATGACTGTCATGAATAACACCTCCTATTATTTTTTATAGTCTCTCGGAAATTAATTTTCCGCATTAGCTCTAGTCTTACGACTAGGGCTTTTTATCGTTACACCCCCAATAAGGGATGCGAACAAACTTTCCGTCTTGACAAACGTACGTTCCCCTCACAA
>NZ_JARGEJ010000115.1:0-3065 GCF_029211245.1 Robertmurraya sp. DFI.2.37
AAGCTGGTGAGCAGCCAGCCAAGAGCGCAAACGCATTCCTTGATGAGCTTTGAAGTAAAGACCACCCCGCATTTTGAGAGGGAAGCGAAAATCCTTGCAAAAAGGTATAAGTCTTTTAAGGCTGACATGAAGGATTTTATCGAGTCATTGGAAAAGAACCCCATGCAGGGGGATGAACTGAGCCCAGGTATCCGTAAAATAAGACTTGCCATTGTTTCTAAGGGGAAGGGTAAGTCTGGGGGAGCACGTGTTATCACATACACGATTTGTGCATCGGAGAGTGAAGGTCGTGTTTATCTTGTGGATGTCTATGATAAGTCAGACTTCTCTACCGTAAGTGTATCTATTCTTAAAAAAATCATATCTGAACAGGGTATCCTTTGACCAGTCAGCGTTAGTGAAGCGAACTGTGTTTTTTCTCTTTTCAGTCTGCAAAGGTAACTCCACACTCCGAAGCCGTCAAGGGCTTCGCAAGTTCGGATCTGAAAAAATCCTGAGCAGCTTCGCTGTGCGGTTTTTTCCGCTCGAACCCTTGACTGCTCTCCGTGTTCCGTTGTGGGAATGGCAGGGAAAAAAGAAAAAAGTGTGTGGCTATGCTGTGTGTTATCGCTGTGTGTATCCCCATGCGGCGTGTATATATAGCAAGAAGTGTCCTTGTCGGACATTCTTGCCTTTCTCGCTTTGCTCAAAAGGATTTTAAGACTACCTTTGCGACATGGAAGTAAATCGAACGGAAAAGATAACATTCCGCTGCACCGCACTTGAAAAGGCGGCACTTGCGGAACAGGCAGCCCGATGCGGCATCAGCACATCGGAATACTGCCGTACACTCGCACTGGGCGGACGACCCAAGGAGAGGTACACGGAAGAAGAAAGGGAACTGTTTCGGGAGATAGCCCGACTGAAAGGAACACTCCAACGTCTGAACAACTACTTCGGTGGGCGCCAGTACAGGGAAGTGTTCGAGGAGAACCGGACACTAATCACAGAACTCCAAAAAATACTCTCACGATGATAGGGAAAGGGAAAAGCATATCACATGGCGTGGCGGCACTGGAGTACGACCTCGCCAAAGAGATAGACGGGCAGGCAGCAGCCACCGAAATAGCTCGGCATGAGCTTTACGGGTGTACGGGTGCGGAAATGGTGCAGGAGATGAAACCTTACTTCACTGATTTTCCGAACGTAAAGAACAACTGCCTTCGGTTTGAGGTCAGTCCTTCAGTGGAAGAAAGTGCAGGCATGACCAATGCGGACTGGGCGAAGCTCGGCAACGACTTCATGCAGCGCATGGGGTTGGCGAACCACCAGTACATCATCATCCGGCACAGCGGTACGGAGAGCAAGAAAGAGCAAGCCCACCTGCACATACTGGCAAACCGGGTTTCCCTTTCTGGGGAACTGTACCGGGACAACTGGATAGGGAAAAAGGCAACGGAAGCCGCCAATGCCATAGCCAAGGAACGGAACTTTGTACAGTCGCAGGACATTGGCAAAGTCAACAAAGCGGAAATCAAGGAAGCCATGAACGAGGTACTGAAGAAGCTGCAGGGCTTTGACCTTGCCAAATTCCAAGAGGAACTTGGCAAACTGGGATTCAAAGTTCGGGAAGCCAGGGCAAGCACCGGAAAACTTAACGGCTACTATGTCACAGCCCGGAGCGGAACGGAATACAAGGCAAGCGAGATTGGGAAAGGTTACACACTCGCCCATATCGAGCAGACACAGAAAAAATTGAAGTATAACCAAATGAGCATATCACATGGAAACAAACTCACGTCCGGAAAAGGAGGTTTCCACCTCTAAGCAAGGACAATACCGACCACGCAGGAAAGACACCACCCCGAAAGTGAACCCGCAGCTTGCAGTAGAACTGGTATATCAAGAATTGAAGCGCGTGGAAGCCTATACGAAACGCATAGAGGACGCAACAGCCAAAAAGGTACAGATAGACGGGGAGAACCTTGAAAGTGCCGAAAAACGCCTAAAAAACGTGTTGTCGGACTTTGAACGGCAGGGGAATAGAATGAAAAATGGTGGCTATGTGGATAAACGGGTTTCGTTCTACTCCATTCTTTGTGCTGTTATTTCCCTTTTGTTCGCTTGCCTCATGTGTTATCTTTGGGTGGATGCAGCCAAAGATCGGGACAACTACAAACGGTATTACGAATATTACCAAGAGCAGGCAATAGAACAAAAGGGCAACAAATAGACGAAGTACAAAAGTGTACTTCGTCTATTTGTTTTTTAGAGGTCCTCCCCATGAGCATTATTATATTCGTTATCGTAAAAAAGAATTAGTGAGAATTTGCCATATTTTTCACTAATCATAAACCATACGGAGCGCATTGCAGCTTCTTGTACGATGTTCATTGCTGCTTCTTTGGTTATGTCCTCTTTTTCTTTTTCTGATTTTCTTATAAATTCTTCGGTTGGACATATCTCGCTTATTTTTTGAGTTAATTCTTGTTGTATCTTTTCTGGTGAGTTTTGAGGACTTTTGGGATTTGTCATTTGCATGAATCCAGCTTCAAATCTTTTGTTTCTAACCTTCATTTCATATGCAAGATTAATGTCTTCAGAAATATAATCGTTATCTTCCAATTTAGGAACGTATTTAGGGTTATCGTTGAATTGGTCGTAAAGGTTATTGAATCTAATTTTAATATCATGCTCGTTCCTTTCTATCGCATCAGCTACGACAATCCTCCATACTTTATTGCTTTGAGTGGCGATAAAAATATTTACTTTTTCGCCATTAAATTCACCAGTTAAAAGATCGATTTCATTGTCGTATTCAAACCCTTTAGCTTTAAGTTTCTGAATCATATCTTTTTTAAATCCATCTACGGGGATTCCCATAAATTTTGTTATATCTTTCTGTGCTAACATTGTCAAAGAGTACATTAGCAGTATAAATAACAGTGAATTTTTCTTCTTCATGAATAAATATTTAAAGATTACAATTGCAAATTTAGAAAATGATTTGAAAATATGACATTTAGGGAAGCACTTTTAGTTGCTTAGCTGTCTTTTATTTTCCCTTTGAGAGAGTTTATAATCCA